>DAOWEV010000036.1 GCA_030638325.1 Bacteroidales bacterium | reverse complement strand
TTAATTCCCTGGCCAACTGCCATGCTTCAATATCTTCAAATCGTTCTATTCTCATGTCTTTTCTATTCAAAGCTCACGAATCAACTGTTCAAATTTCTAAACCCCGAACTTATGAACCTTTGAACCTTTGAACGGTTACGATATTATAAAGGGTTTAACGGAAAACGACCGGAATTATTTTTACCCGATTCGCATAAAAAAAATGCTGTCACCTGATTAGTAACAGCATCTTAGCTGTGATGATCATAAATATCTTACTTGTCCAGGTGCCCTTTTTCACGGGCCTCTTTCAGACATGCACTGATGCCTTTCTTATTGATATTCCGGATACCTTCGGTAGAGATCTTGAGGGTGATCCATTTATCTTCTTCCGGGATATAAAATTTCTTAGTTTGCAGGTTCGGTTTAAACGTGCGTCTTGTTTTATGGTGAGAGTGAGAAACTTTGTTCCCTGTCATCGCTTTTTTTCCTGTTATCTGACAAATATTAGGCATCTCTATATTTTTTTCATTTGAATCCAAAAATTGGAGTGCAAAGATAGATAGATTTTTATATCTGGCAAATAAAATATTGGATAATTATTTTGGGGGGGGATGACTGGAATAGGAGAGTAATTCCAGCCGCAACATATTTAATGCTGCCAGGGCCGAGCGCCGGATGTTCCGGCCACGGTGTTCCCCGAACCTGAATTTCTTTGCAATTGTTTTATCAGGCCCAGCCAATGCGACCCACACTGTGCCCACCGGCTTTTCGAGTGTTCCACCACCTGGGCCGGCAATCCCGGAAGTTGCCAGGGCGTAATCAGAATGAAACCCTTGCCGGATGCCCTCCGCCATTTCTTTCACGACTTGTTCACTGACCGCACCGTACGCTAACAGGGAGTTATGCCTGACGCTTAGTGCCTGTTCCTTTATATCATTGGCATAAGAGACTACCGATCCGGTGTAATAATCCGAACTGCCGGGAACGCTTGTGATAAGATGGGCTAAATAGCCCCCGGTACAACTCTCGGCAGTAGTGAGGGTCTTTCCCTGTTGCCTGAGAAGGTTCCCCACTACCTCTTCCATAGTATCATCACCATACCCAAAGATCAGCTCAGGAATTAGTATTTGCAGTTTTTCAATTTGTTTTGCAATTTCTTTTTCTGCAGTGCTTTTATGACGCTGCCGGGTTGTAAGCCTTAACCTGACAATCCCGGGCTGTGGCAGAAAAGCCAGCTTTATATAGGGAGGGAGTTGATCTTCCCAGGGAGTGATCTTTTCAGCAAGATAAGATTCCCCGATACCATGAGTCAGTATTGTTTTATGATGTGAAATATCAGCCGTATTGAATCCTGCTAAGCTGGGGATAATGTGTTCTTCCATCATGGCCTCCATCTCAAACGGAACACCGGGCATGGAGACAAGTATTTTACCCCCCTGCTCAAACCACAGCCCGGGAGCCGTACCGAATTTGTTCTCCACCGGAGTACAAATATCCGGGATCTCAGCTTGTCTCTTATGATGCTCCCTGATTTCCCGGCCACGAAGCTTTAATAAATGTTTGATATTTTCAAAAGCAGGCTCGTTGAATACCAGGCTGCTGTCGTAATATTCACATAAGACGTGCTTGGTTATATCATCCTTCGTTGGCCCAAGTCCGCCTGTCATAAGCACTGCATCGGATTGATCCAGGGCATGGTCGATGGCATCTTTGATATGGTCACCCTGATCAGCTACTACGCTTACCCGGCAGACTTTGAGACCGGCATCACTCAATGCCCGGGCCATCCACGCCGCATTGGTGTTGACCACCTGCCCTATGAGCAATTCGTCTCCAATATTTATTATTTCAACTTTCATTATGCAAAGATATGAATGAATATATGATGTTAACAAATAACTATTTGTTACAATTTTCGTAAAATAAATTAGTTTTGTTATTTCGTTCTCAGAATAACTCATTGCTGTATGAATAAATTGAAAGAATCGGAACTGGTGCTTCATCCTGATGGGAGCATTTATCACTTGAAAATGAGGCCGGAACATGTTGCGGATGATGTGATCCTTGTCGGAGACCCGGGCCGTGTAAAGGAAGTGTCCAAATATTTTGATACTGTTGAGATCAGGAATTCACACCGGGAGATGGTCTCTCATACAGGTTATCTGAACAATAAGAGGATTACCGTACTATCAACCGGAATGGGCCCCGACAATATAGATATTGTAATCAATGAACTGGATGCCCTTGTGAATATTGACCTGCAGCTCAGAACCCGAAATGAAAAACATACTTCATTAAATATTGTGAGACTCGGAACCAGCGGAGCTTTGCAGCCTGACATTCCTGTGGATTCATTTGTAATGTCAACCCATGGGGTGGGCATGGACGGGTTGATGTATTATTACAAGGATAAAGAACAGGTAATAGATTTTGAAATGACCGCCGCTTTCATTCAGAAGACGGGGTGGCCTGATGATCTTGCAAAACCATATATTGTACCGGGAGCTTCTGCCCTGATGAAGAAACTGGGAGAAGATCTGATCCGGGGAATGACTGCTACTGCACCTGGTTTTTATGCTCCACAGGGCCGTGAGCTGAGATTGAAAACAGCCTATCCTGAGCTGATGAATAGAGTGGCATCATTCACTTATGGTGAACTAAAGATCATCAATCTTGAGATGGAGACAGCCACTTTGTACGGACTTGGAAAAATGCTGGGACATCAGGCGCTTACCATTTGTTTGATCCTGGCAAACCGGGCCACCGGCGATTATTGTAAAGACTATAAAAGCAGCATGGATGAACTGATACAAAAAGTATTGGCACGAATAACAATGGTTGGTTAATGAAGAGCCCTGAACATACCGAACTGGATGCTCTCATCAGCCTGATGGATGAACCCAATGATGAGATATACCTGACCATTCAGAAGAAGATCTACTCCTACGGTCCGGCTGCCATTCCTTTGCTTGAAAATGCCTGGGATAGTTCTTTCGATCATCTCTTGCAACAGCGAATAGCAGAAGCCATTCATGCGATACAGTTTGACGAAACCAAAGTCAGGATGAAGTCCTGGAAGGAGAATAATGCACATGATTTACTGGAAGGGTTTATCCTGGTGACAAAATACCAGTATCCCGATCTGGATGAAGACAAGATCATTAAGAAAGTGGGGAGGATATCACAGGATGTATGGCTGGAAGTGAACAATAAACTCACAGGTCTTGAAAAGATCAAGGTGATCAATCATATTCTTTATGATGTTCACAAGTTTACTGGAAATAAGGTTAATATTTCATCGGTTGAGAACTATTATCTGAAAAACCTGCTCGAATCGAAAAAAGGAACACCCCTTTCCATCGGGATCTTGTACATTATCATTGCTCAAGGTCTCAACATTCCTGTGTATGGAGTGAACCTGCCAAAACATTTTGTGCTGGCATATGTTGATGAATTATATGCCCGGCAGGAAGAAAATTCCGGGGCAGAAGTCCTTTTTTATATCAATCCTTTCAACAGGGGGGCTGTTTTTACGAAAAAGGAGATCGAACTGTTTGTCAAACAGCTACAGTTAAAAAAGGAGGACGCACATGTTGCTCCATGTGGTCATGTCACCATTATAAAAAGGTTAACACAAGAACTGATCGAAAACTATGAATTGGCCGGCAACATGAGCAAGGCGACAGAATTGCGTGAGATATTTAATATTCTGAAAGAAAACCCCTGATATTTTTATCAACCCTGTTCAGCACATCCGATACATCTGCCCTGATAAATTTTTCTCCGGTAATGCTTTCATAAAGTTCAATATACCGGTCCGATACCATGTTCACAAAATCATCGGGCATATCGGGCGCCTGTTGTCCGGTATGTCCCTGGAAGCCCTGATCCATCAACCATTCCCTGACAAATTCCTTGGAAAGCTGCCGCTGTGGTTCCCCTTTTGCAAACCGCTCTTCATATCCATCCTTGTAAAAATACCTGGATGAATCAGGGGTGTGTATTTCATCAATGAGATAGATCTGACCGCCGGTCTTACCGAATTCATATTTGGTATCGACGAGGATCAATCCCATCTTATCGGCTATTTCAGAGCCTTTTTTAAAAAGTTCCGCAGTATATTTTTCCAGCAGATCATAATCCTTTTCCGACACAAGGCCCTGTTTTATGATCTCTTCACGGGAGATGTCTTCATCATGGCCTTCTGTTGCTTTGGTAGTGGGCGTGATGATTGGATCCGGAAACCTTTGATGCTCACTCATCCCATCCGGAATGGTAACACCACAGATCTTCCGGGAGCCTTTTTTATAACTCCTCCAGGAGCTTCCTGTCAGGTATCCGCGGATGATCATCTCTACCGGAAAGGGCTCACAGTACTTGCCAACAGTCACCATGGGATCCGGAACAGCGATTTTCCAGTTGGGTACAATAGCTGCGGTAGCATCCAGGAACTTAGCCGCGATCTGGTTCAGTACCTGGCCTTTATAAGGGATGCCTTTGGGAAGAACCACGTCAAATGCCGAAATACGATCACTTGCAACCATCACCAATAATTCATCATTGATGTTGTAAACATCTCTCACTTTTCCTTTATAAACACTTTTTTGTCCCGGGAACTGAAAATCCGTTTTGATAATGGCATTCTTCATTTTATTTTTAACTTTTAACTTTTAACTTTTATCTTTTATCTTTTATCTTTATTATTACTATACGCATTAATGATCTTCACCACCAGCCGGTGCCGTATCACATCCCTCTCATCTAAGTAGATGAAATCCATTCCTTTGACCCCTTTCAGCACTGTCGTGGCATTCACAAGTCCTGACACCTGGTTGTGGGGCAGGTCAATTTGAGTAATGTCGCCGGTTACAATGAATTTTGAGGATTTGCCCATGCGTGTCAGGAACATCTTAAGCTGGTTTGGGGTTGTGTTCTGAGCCTCATCCAGGATGACATATGAAAAATCCAGTGTCCTGCCGCGCATAAATGCCAGTGGTGCAATCTCGATGGTTCCGTCTTCTAAGTAAGACAGCAGCTTTTGAGTAGGCAGCATGTCTCTGAGCGCATCATATAATGGCTGAAGATAAGGATCCATTTTGTCTCTCAGGTCACCGGGAAGAAATCCAAGATTTTCGCCTGCTTCTACTGCCGGCCTGGTCAGGATAATGCGTTTGACTTCCTTGTTTTTTAAGGCTCTCACGGCCAATGCAACAGCCGTATAGGTTTTGCCGGTTCCTGCCGGCCCGATGGCAAATACCAGGTCATTCTGCAGACTGCTTTTAACCATCCTGTGTTGATTGATAGTCTTGGCCCTGATGATCATGCCATCCCTTCCCCTGACCAGAATGTCATTCGCAAGAGGATCCTCCTGTTTGATAAATTCCGGCCCTTCTTCCGATCCCATAATGCTGTCAATATCATTTGCTGAAATATGCCCGAACTTTTCGAAATTCAGCAGTAATAGGGAGAATCTTTTTTCAAAATTATTCAGCTCTTTTTCATCCCCAATGGCTTTGATAGTATTTCCCCTGCCAACGATCTTAAGCTTCGGGAATATTTTTTTGATGAGGTTCAGATTTGCATCATTCACACCATAAATATCAAGGGGATTGAACATTTCTATTGAAATGATCTTTTCGCTCATAGAATGATTGTATTTAATTAGCAATAATTTTGTTTGTTAAGTATCTGATAAAGCACTAAATCCGAATTCCTAAATTCTAAACAAATTTAAATGTCAGAAACACAAAACTCAAAACAGTGTGAATTTGAGAAAAGAACTTTGTTGATGATCTGCTTATTGGTGCATGGGTCAAAAATAGTGAAATCTGAAAAGATGAATACCACAACACAGTTTTAAACATTTGAAAATTTGAATTTTGTGATTGTTTAGAATTTAGAAATTAGTGCTTAGAGTTTAATATAAAGATAAACATTCGTATAATAGATAACACCTAAATAGTTACGAATGGTTATAGAATATTGATTTAATTGTTAATTTTGATGGGTGCAAAGTTACGTTAAAATTTGAATTTATTAAAGCATGGCTGTTATCACTTTAACCAGCGACTGGGGGCATAAGGATCATTACCTTGGGGCTGTTAAAGGGAACATACTGAGTAAGCTTCCGGATGTTACGATTGTAGATATTTCACATGAAATATCACCATTCAACCTCAAGGAAGCCTCTTTTATCCTGCGGAATGTTTATCAGGATTTTCCGCCGGGAACCATTCATATCATCGCTTTGAACACTACGGAGTCAGGTGGCAACCCGCATACAATAGTGTATATACATGAACAATATTTTATTGGAACAGATAACGGGATATTTTCCCTGATCTTTGACGAAATGCCTGATAAAATGGTGGAATTGGATATTTTACAGGACTCCGGCCTGTTTACATTTGCAACACGCGACAGGTTTGTGAAAGCGGCGGTACACTTGGCAGAAGGCAAAAAGATGGAAGATCTTGGTGCGAAAAAAGAGGAGTGGGAAAAGCAAGCGCTATTCAATCCGGTAGTTTCCGGAAATGAGATCAGAGGTCTTGTGATCTACATTGATAATTATGAAAATGTAATTACAAATATAACTGAAAAGATGTTTTTGGACGTGCAAAAGGGGAGGAAATTTATCATTGAGTACAGGGGTGAAACCTTACGTCAGATCAGTAAATCATACCTTGATGTTCCGGTGGGTGAAATAGTGGCTTTATTTGGTTCCACGGGACATCTCGAGATCGCCCTGAACCAGGGTAATGCCAGTAGCCTGCTGGGATTGTATCTGAATGATCCGGTCAGGATAGAATTTTTCGACTGAACATACGTTTCTTCTAAAAGTGTTATTTTTGCCGCCGAATTTATCATTTAAAATTTATCATTTAAAATTTTTTATATCTAACGGATTTACGTGATCAATAATGCTAACGCTATATAAAAAGGAGATAAGTTCATTCCTGAGCTCCCTGATCGGGTATATTGTCATTATTGTTTTTTTACTGATCAATGGCATGTTCCTTTGGGTTTTCCAGGGAGAATTTAACATCCTGGATTTTGGGTATGCCAGCCTGGACAGTCTCTTTATGATTGCTCCTTTTGTATTGCTTTTCCTGATACCGGCCATCACTATGCGATCTTTTGCTGAAGAAAAACGCCTCGGCACCATTGAAATGATATTGACAAAACCTCTCACAGAGTTTCAAATCGTTATGGCAAAGTATCTGGCCGGTCTTACATTGGTGGTCTTTTCCCTGCTACCAACCCTGGTCTATGTTTTCACTGTTTATCAACTGGGCCTGCCGGCTGGGAATATCGATATGGGCGGCACCTGGGGTTCCTATATCGGCCTGCTCTTTCTGGGGGCTGCTTTTGTGGCAATAGGCCTGTTTTCATCAACACTTTCTGATAACCAGATTGTTTCATTTATCATCGCCGTATTTTTAAGCGGATTTTTCTACATAGGTTTTGAGTTCATTTACTCACTGGATATGTTTGGGAGTGTGGACCTGTTCATCAAATCGCTGGGTATAAATGCACATTATAATGCTATGAGCAGGGGCGTGATCGATACCAGGGATGTAATTTATTTTCTGAGCATTATCAGCTTGTTCATCCTGCTGGCCAAACATTCACTTGACCGGAGAAAGTGGTAAACAGAAGAACCGGCATCAATATGACTGATAAAAGAAAAAATATTAAACGCAGCAATATCATTCAACTGGCATTTGGGCTGCTTATCATAGTCCTGATCAATGTAATAGGTACTTATCTGTTCGGCAGGCTCGACCTTACATCTGAAAAACGGTATACGATATCAAAATCAACTAAAGAAATGTTGAAAGACCTGGATGATATTGTATACTTCAGGGTGTATCTTGAGGGCGATTTTCCGGCCGGATTCAAACGCTTGCGGAATGCAAGCCGGGAAATGCTTGATGAATTCAGAGCCTATAACAAAAATATACAGTATAAGTTTATCAACCCCTCCAAAAGTGAAGACCCCGGGGAACGCAATGAGGTTTATCAACTTTTAACGGAAAAAGGATTACAGGCTACCGATTTGCAGGTCAGTACGAAGAAAGGCAGAGAACAGCAGATCATTTTTCCGGGTGCGATAGTGAGCTATAAGGGAGTTGAAATGCCGGTGGAATTGCTTAAGTCTCAACTCGGTGTGCCCCCCGATGAGGTATTGAACAACTCAATACAATCGTTAGAATATACCCTCGCAAGCGCTATCAAAAACCTTAGTTCCATACATAAACCGCGTGTGGCTTTTATCGGGGGCCATGGGGAACTGGACAACCGGGAGATATATGATATCGCACAGTCCTTGTCAGAATTTTATGTTGTGGAGCGTGTAAATATTAAGGGGCAGATAAAAAGCCTGACCGGCCGTGATAGCATAGGAGCAGGAGAGCTTGTTATCATGAATAAGTATGATGCCATTATCATCGCCAAACCCGATTCTGTTTTCGATGAAAAGGACAAGTTCATCATTGATCAGTTCATCATGCGCGGAGGTGCGGTTCTTTGGCTGATTGATCCGGTCTTTGCTTCGATGGACAGTCTGGAAACCGCCGAAAGCACCATGGGGATAGGGCAGGATCTTCAGTTAGACGATATGTTGTTCAATTACGGTGTCAGGCTGAATAGTAACCTGATTATGGATATTCACTCCCTGCCCATTCCGTTGCGAACGGGCCAGGTTGGTAACCAGCCGCAGATAGACTTCTTTCCCTGGTATTTTTTCCCTGTGCTGACTCCCTTGCAAGACCATCCGATTGTGAAAAACCTGAACGCCATCAAAACGGAATTCGTAAGCAGCTTAGATACCATCAGAATTCCGCATGTTAAGAAAACAATACTTTTAAGCACCTCGTCCTATTCACGGGTTATGAATACACCTGTGTTGATCAGCCTTGCAATTCTTATGGATGAGCCGGATGAAAGGTTGTTCAGGGGCCCTCCCCAGCCGGTGGCCGTATTGCTGGAAGGGGTGTTTAAGTCTAATTATCATAACCGCATTCCTCCTGAAATACGTGATAACGAGGAGATCGGATTTTTAAGGGAAAGTAAACCTGTCAGAATGATCGTTGTGGCAGACGGGGATATCATCAAGAATCAATTGCATTATTCACAGGGCTATCCGCTGCCACTTGGTTATGACCAGTTTACCGGGGAGACCTTTGGAAATAAGGAATTTATCATGAACGCCCTGAACTATCTGACCGATGACTCGGGCCTTATTACAATTCGTTCCAGGGAGCTGAAACTGAGATTGCTTGACATGACAAAAGTCAACAACAACAGATTGTTCTGGCAGTTATTGAATACCCTGGGGCCTGTGCTGCTGGTATTGCTGTTTGCCCTGTTGTATTCCTTTTTACGGAAGAGGCAGTATGGGAGGTGAATAGAGTTTGTTTGAAAACCGATTAACGATTAACGATTAACTGATTAACGATTAACGATTAACGATCAACGATTAACGATTAACAATTAACAATTAACATTTAACATTCAAACAGCATAGAGATGAAAAAAAACCGGGTTATTGTGATCATTGCACTGGTCTTACTATTGGTTGCTATCTTACTTGTTTTTAACCGGTCAAACAACACCCTGGGACGGAAAGATGCTGCCTTTGCTGTTCAAGATACGGCAAGCATCACCCGGATATTCATAGCAGATAAGAACAACAACGAGGTGAGCCTTTCAAGATCTTCTGACGGTAAGTGGTATGTGGATGGTAAGTACCTGGCCCATGATGTGAAGGTCATTTCCATGTTGAAAACCCTGAAGGATATTGAAGTCCGCTCGCCGGTGCCCATTGTTGGCAGGAACAGTGTGATAATTAGGATGGCAGTCCTGGCCAAAAAGGTGGAAATATACCAGATCACCCCGGCAATAAATATTTTTGGCTGGATAGAACTGTTTCTTAGGGAGGAAAAGACAAAAACCTATTATGTAGGTGATGTTACCCCGGATAACCAGGGTACATATATGTTGATGGAAGGATCGGATGATCCGTATATCATATACCTTCCCGGACTTCGTGGTTTCGTGGCTGCCCGGTACTCCCCTTTGCCAAATGAATGGCGCGACCACACCGTTTTTAAGACACGGTTTAAGGATATAAGTTCTGTAAAGGTGGAATTTCCCGGGGAACCACACAAATCTTACCTTCTTGAAAGCTTTGATGATCACACCTTAAAGCTTACTGCTCTGGAAGATAATAAGGAAGTCACTGAATATGACAGATCCAGGTTGCTGAGTTTCCTGACGGCATTTACGGATATCAGGTTTGAGTCATTGCTGAATGACAAGCTTGAAAGCAGCTTCATCGATTCGGTAATATCCACCAGGCCTTCTATCATTGTAAGCCTGAAGGAAAAAAATGGCAAGCAAACCCTTATTAAGACATTTTATAAGAAAGGGTTTAGGGAATTATACATGGATGACGGCGCTACCTTGGAGCCTTTCGACCTCGACCGTGCCTATGCCCTGATCAACGATGGAGAAGATTTTGTGCTGATCCAGTTCTTCGTCTTCGACCGTGTCCTGCGCCCCTTGCAGTATTTTACTCATGAGGATGAAGAACGGGTGTGGTTTTAATACACCACAAACTTCTCCCTCGCCATAACCCGCCGGGAGTTTTTTAAGACCGCAATATAAATCCCGCTGCCATATCCCGAAACATCAAGCTGCACTAACTGTTGCCCTTTGGGTATTAGAATCTCCTCCATCTTCCTGCCAAACATATCATAAACAAACAACGAACATTGACAATCGACAACTGACAAACGACAATTAATATAATCAGATGCCGGATTAGGATACAAAACCATCCGCTCTCCATCCTTTTTTCTCTCCATCTTCTCATTATCTTCTATCCCAACTATCAACCCACAATCATCCTGAACAATGGTATCTGATGCAATAGGGTATGGGCAAAGGGTGTCGTATTGAAAGGGGTAGGTGTAAAGAGTGTCGTCTTCCAATTCCTGGTTAAGTTTTCGTAGGTATACATCGAACTGGCCATTTTGATAGGTGTTATACATGTATACAAGTTTATTGTCATAAACAGTATCCATATAAATGGTATAAATATCCTGAACAAGGAATGTTGAATCTTTAATATTTCCTGAAGTATCTATTAATACAGCATAATTCTTAATATCATCCTCGGTGTTACCCCAGCCAATACCTGCAGCCAGAGTGGAATCATTTATGAATGTCGCATAAGTTAATCCACCATGAAAATACCCGGTAACAATATCATAAATATCAATAACATTTCCATTCAGATCCATTTTTAATAATGCCGGAGATTTGGATCCCGGATAATAATGGCTTATCGATGAATAATACAAAGTTCCGGAAGGATTAATGGATGTACTCCATGCGCTCCCACCCTGCACACCTCCAACATCGCTGTGCACAACTACCTCCCATTCAAAAACTCCTAAAGAGTCCGTTTTGATATAATATGGTTTTGACCAGAATAAATTTGGTTGATTTGGGTCTTCATATCCTGTATGTCCTGTTAGAAGGAATCCTTTGTCCTGGGTTTGGATAAAAGACTGAATAAAAGCATTGCTTATGCTGGTATCCTGACTATTGTAACATTCTTTCCATAATAGGTCGCCTACTTTATTGAAACGGGAAAGACAAATTCGATCAAGTTGAGGTTCTTCCCCGGATAATAATAATAGAGTAAGGCAGCCCCCATCTTCGGTTGCCTGAACATGGTTAGCAAAATCATAGTTATCTGGAGTATAAAAAACACGACACCACTGTTTGTTTCCACAAGAATCCAGTTTTAAAATAATTGGGTCATTGTACTCATCATAAAAATTGGTAATTCCAACACAATAAATAGCTCCTTTATAGTTTGCATCAAGATGACCAAGTGTTATCGTATAATAATCATCTCCTAAGGTTTTGTTCCATAAGACCTGGCCATTAATATCAGTTTTAATTAACCAATTATAATGAACAGCATTATGCCCATGCTTACCTAATATTAAATATCCATGGTCATAATACTCAGTGAAAAACCTACCATTTGCATCCTTATTACCATAATAAACATTAGTCCATCGGGATTGACCAATACTAATGGTTGGTAACGCTACTATTAACAATATGTAAAACAACTGAAGACGCATAATAGTTACTTTATAATATCAATCTTATGTGTTTCCATTAGCTCATTATTTATAAAAAGTTGTAAGATATACATTCCAGGGGCAAAGGTATTGGTACTGATTAATTGTTGGTTTTGTTTACCATCAGGAATTATATTACCTACCAATCTTCCATTCAAATCTGACAGGAATATTACAGCCTTGCCTTCAGTTTCTCTTAGATCATATTCAACAATGAAATAGTGCCCTGCCGGGTTGGGAAATATCTCAATTCCTTTGAAATCCGATTCAGGTTCACTAATGGCAACAAGAATAGAATCAATGGAGGTTTTTATAAATGAAAGCGAAAACGTTGTATCCGTCTCTTTTTGATCGCTCGTTATATAAAGATCATTGTCATCCGCCAAGATACACTTGCCTGATTGGTAAATGTGGTGATTAAAATCGATCGCTCCTAATGAATCGCCAATGGTGTTTGTGATCAATATATATAATTTATCCAGATAGTGCCCGGTAATGGCAAGATGGTCATTGTCAATTGCGCAAATGGAATTTGCATGTGAATTGTCTGCAGGCAGATATTTTTGTTGCCATAAACCACTTCCGGTTGAACTCCATTTATTCAAATAACTATACCCCCACATCCAATCATTTCCAACCATATAAAAGCAATCATCATCCCCTTGTATGGCAGACAATCCACTACCATAAATATTTGTGTGTATTACCGAAAATATGTTATTACCATCCAAATCATATTTGGCAATAAACGGATGACAGTTTTGGGTTGCATCAGACCCGGAAATTAAAAGGTGGTTATCATCGGTAAGAATTAAATCATAAAGTGTTCCATTACCCAGCGTAGAAGTCCAGACTGAATCGAAAGATGCATCCATTTTTCTCAGGTATGCATCGGGTGCAATCATCGGGTAGTTTTCATCGGATCTCATTTCCACTAAGGCAAAACCGGAGTCTTGTAACCGGAGTGCTGCGCTATAATAGTTATAATAGTAATAACTTACAATGAAGCTCCATAAAGAATCACCTTCTTCGTTAATTTTTAGCAAATACGCGTTATCGTTGAATTCTCCTGCAATTATATAATGGTATTCATCAATAGCACTGATATCGTACGCCCTTGTATCTGTGTTTCCTCCGTAATATCTTGTCCAAAGTGTATCACCCTGCCCTGTGATCTTAATAACAAATATATTGCGAAAGCCATTACCATTTATTTTTGATCCCAAAATCATGAAATTATCGTCATGAGATTTTATCATATCATGTGCCTCAACATAATAATTACTTCGGGAAATGACTTTTTCAAAAGTAATGCTCTGGCAATACCCGGAGTTTACGATAAAAAAGGCCAGCATGAGTATACAAATTAATTTTTTCATCGGACACTACTTAAAGATAATTAAATACATCAACCCTTTCAAGAATTGCTATCACAATTGCTGTTGGATACAACCAGTTCCTCCCCTCCAGGGGAAGTTAGGAGGAGTTTTAATGCACCAAAAACTTCTTACTCCCGAGCACCCTGCTTTGGCTTTTCAGAATTGCAATATAGACTCCAGGGGGGTATGCTGAAACATCAAGCTGCAATTGCTGCTGGTTTGC
>DAOWEV010000246.1 GCA_030638325.1 Bacteroidales bacterium | reverse complement strand
CCCCCCCCCCCCCCCCCCCAAAAAACAACATCGAGCCTGAATTTTCAACTTTAATTAACTGATGATAAAGCATAGGGTCAGGAGTTCTAAAGTTATTCTTAGCACGATTGTTGTTATGAATTGATTTTTCAGTTTAACAGGTCTTACATATATGATCAGGAATCTTTACAAACAAGTTGTTGTTTTTATTTGTCTAATGGCTTCCGTTCTGGTATACAGCCTGCCTGGCTATTCGCAACAGGTATTTGTTTCAGACAATGCAAGCCTCAGGCCTGTTGAGAATGTCAGCATTTTTAATATCAACCATGAAAAAACGGCCCTCACAAACAATCATGGAAAGGCTTTGCTTGTGGAATTCAACTTTAACGACACCCTCATCTTTCAACATACATCTTATAATACTTTCGTGATATCCTATGAAAACCTGAAAGAGGCGTCTTTTCAGGTTAAATTGGCTTCCCGCTCTGTGAAGCTTACAGAGGTAGTCATCTCAGCCAGCAAATGGGAACAAAAAAAGGAAGAGGTGCCCAACCGGATCGTGAGTATAAGCGCAAAACAGATTGCTTTTAACAATCCGCAGACTTCGGCAGACCTCCTCGGCAACACCCATGAAGTTTTTATCCAGAAAAGCCAGCAGGGTGGAGGCAGCCCGATGATCAGGGGTTTTGCCGCGAACTCTTTATTGATAATGATCGATGGAGTACGCATGAACAATGCAATTTACAGAGGCGGAAACTTGCAGAATGTCATCTTGCTGGATGCCAATATCATCGAAAATGCTGAAGTGATCTTCGGTCCTGGGTCAGTGATGTATGGCAGCGATGCCCTGGGAGGCGTTATGGATTTTCATACCAAACGGCCTGACCTGGCATTTGATGGTAATAACTTTGTGTCCGTTTCCCTGCTTACAAGGTATGCATCGGCGAGCAACGAACGAACAGGTCATATTGATATTAACTTTGGCACCCGTAAATGGGGTTTTCTCACCAGTTTTTCAACCAGCTATTTCGATGACCTGAAAATGGGAAATTCCGGGCACGAGGATTATACCCGCCGGGAATACGCATCCAGGATTGACAGTACCGATGTGATAGTCCAAAATGAACATCCAAATATTCAGAGGTTTTCAGGGTATGACCAGTTTAATTTTATGCAGAAAGTACGTTTTCGGCCATCTGAAGATCTTGATCTTGAATATGCTTTCCACTATTCAGGCTCATCCGATATCCCCAGGTATGACCGGTTGATCCAATACGACGACAACACGGGCCTGCTCAAATATGCCGACTGGCACTACGGGCCACAAGAGTGGATGATGCACTCACTCACTACCAGGCTTATGAAACCAAACACCATCTATGATGATACCCGGATCATATTGGCTTATCAGGATTTAGGGGAAAGCAGGCACAGCAGGAAGTTTAACAATAGCAGATACCTTAACCAGGAAGAGCGGGTAAGAGTTCTTTCCCTAAATGCTGATTTCAATAAACAAGTGAAAGAACAGAATTTCTTTTTTTACGGAATAGAAGCAGTTTATAATATAGTCAGTTCAACTGCCAACAAGCAGGATATTTATTCAGGCGTTTTATCCCCTGCTGCTTCCCGTTACCCTGACGGTAAGAATAATTATACAACACTTGCTGCATATTTGAACTATAAACGAAACTTTAATGAAAAGACCACCCTGCTTGCCGGGTTCAGGTATACTTATGTGAGTCTGTTTTCTACTATTGATGATACTGCTGTTTTTAATTACGCCTTTCGTGAGCTCAAACTGAATACCAGTGCTATTAATGGCAGTCTGGGAGTGACCTGGAGGCCATCTCCGGGGTGGCAGTTGAATGTAAGCCTGGCATCCGGGTTCAGGGCCCCTAACCTGGATGACATTGCGAAAGTCTTTGATCCGGAACCAGGAACTGTTGTCGTCCCTAACCCTGACCTGAAACCGGAATATTCCTATAATGCCGATGTTGAGCTTATAAAGCGTTTTGGTGAGGATGCAGTGTTAGACGTATCTTTATTCTATACATTGTTGAGGGATGCCATTGTAAGACGGGATTTTACCTTCAATGGGCAAGACTCGATCTTTTACAATGGAGAGCTTAGCAAGGTAAAGGCCATGGTAAATGCCAGCAGGGCCTATATTTATGGCGTCAACATCTCCTTTAAATGGGATTTGTCCAGGATGTTTGCCGTTGCTACCTACCTGAACTATACAATGGGAGAAGACAACGAGGGAAACGCACTGAGGCATGTGGCCCCGTTATTCGGGAGCACAAATCTTATTTTCAGGTATGAACGGTTCAGGGCTGAGCTTTATGCCGTATATAATGGATCGATCCCATACGAGAAGCTCGCTCCGACGGAGCGTTCAAAAAACTATATGTATGCAAAGGATGAGAATGGGAATCCGTATTCCCCGGAATGGTGGACCTTGAACCTGAGAACTTCCTATAAGTTATTTAAAGAATTCACCATTGACCTCGGTATTGAAAACATCCTGAATTACAGGTACAGGCCATATTCTTCCGGCATCGTATCCCCCGGCAGGAACCTTATGGTTGCCCTTAGGGTTAACTTTTAAACAGTGAACAGTTATCAGTAAACAGGAAACAGACTGTCAACCGTCAACTGATAACTGATAACTGATAACTGATAACTG
>DAOWEV010000040.1 GCA_030638325.1 Bacteroidales bacterium | reverse complement strand
TACCTCGCTGCAGGCTCAGGTCTGCCATCTCTACCGCCGTAAGCAGCAGGATGCCGGAACCCATTTTGCCCGCTGCACCCAGCACAGATACATTTTCAAGTCTCTCTTCGTAATTCATGAATACTAAAATTTTTTATTATTAATTTCTAATTATTAATTCCTGATTTATCTACCATTCCGGCTTCCTTTTTTCAAGGAAGGCTTTCATGCCTTCTTCTCCTTCTCCTTTAAATTGTGATCCGAAATAGTCGGATTCCATTTCGGAGGCATCATCAAAATCCATAGTTATTCCCTGACGGGTAACATATTTCACTTTCCGGACTGCTTTAGGTCCTTTTGACGCAATGATCCGGGCGATCTTCAGACTTTCCTCCAGCAAGGTTTCCGGCTCTGTAACTTTCTGAATAAGGCCTATCCTGAGTGCATCCTGCGCTCCGATCATTTCACCTGACATGAGCAGGAACAATGCATCTCCAAGGCCAACCAGGCGTGGCAATCTTTGCGTTCCGGCATATCCCGGGATCATACCCAGGCTCACCTCAGGCTGTCCGAATTTTGCCTTTTCACTGGCGATCCTGAAATCACATGCCATGGCTAGTTCCAGTCCACCCCCCAAAGCAAAGCCGTTAACGGCTGCAATTATTGGTTTTCCCATTTTCTCCAGGCTGCGAAATGTGCGCTGTCCCCGCTGCCCAAACAATCTTCCCTGCTCTTGTGTCATGTCTGCCATCTCGGCAATATCAGCCCCCGCAACAAAAGCTTTACCTTCACCGGTTATCAGCATCACTTTTATATCCTGGTTATCCGATATTTCCCCAATGGCCTGGTCCATCTCATCAAAAAATCTGGCATTCAGGGCATTTAATGCCTCAGGACGGCTGATCCTGGTAATTGCTATGCCATCTGAAACTTCAATATTTAGTATCTTATAATCCATAATTCTCCAATTAGATTTTTGAGAGCCAAATGTATAAAAATCCTTTTAAATACATGCTATCATTTTAAATAATTAAGAGATTAAGTGTTAAGTTGGGAAGTAGCAGAGAGCAGTCAGTAGTCAGAATCAAGCATTCAGCAATCAGTACCCCCCATAAAGATTAACAAATCATTAACAAAAAAATCCTCGTTTTATATGCTTATCATTAGTATTTTCGCAAGCGAAATTAGAATAAACGGCTCAATGCTCAAGGAAGTGTATAAAATAAGTGCAATAGTTCTGGCAATAATGTTGGTTGTCACTACCGGTGGATTTTCCATTTACGAGCATTTTTGTGGTTGTTCTGAAGTGGTTGAAACTTCCTTGTTAGTTGAAAATTTTGATTGCAGCGACCATCATCAGGATGCGGCAGAAATCTCCTGTCATACTGAAAAGGATACTCCAGCAGAAAAGTGTTGTTCCCATCCTGTTGAAAAATCTGCCAGGTCATGCCAGGCCGGTGATTGCTGCAGCACTTCCGGTGTTTTCGTGAGGCTTCAGCATATTTTTAATCTTCCGCTGGAAAAGATCTCATTGAAGTTTGTCATAGCCTTCGTTAGACTGATAAGCAGTGAGGAGCTTTCATATCATGATAATCATACATTTGTAAAAGAAAACTATTTATATAATAATCTCCCTCCGCCACTATTCGGGAAGGAAATGATACTGGCATATCACCAGGCAAAAATACCCCCCCCTTCAGCTTAATTCATCCAATCTTCATTATCCATATTACTGCGTTGGTACGGTAAAATTCAAATTTCCGGTGAAACCAATGTAATGGGTAAATGAATAATTATTATTGAATTAACCCATAATCTAAATTTATTTCATATGACATATATCAAAATATTGCCCCTGTTCATAGGGCTGTTATTATATAGTACAGGCATATCACAACACGTTCATGGTCATGTTTATGAACTCGATGACCAGGAAAGTAAAATGCCGTTGCCGGGTGTCAATATTTATTGGGCCGGCACTTCTATTGGTACTGCAAGTGATGCTGACGGCCAATTTCACCTGGATCAGCCTGAAGATAATTTCTCCCTGGTATTCAGTTTTATCGGTTATAAGAATGATACACTTGACGTCAATAATGAGAATGAGATGCTCGCTATTGTTCTGTCAATAAATCGATCTTTAAAGGAAGTTGTGATTGCAGACCGGGCTGCCGGCACACATATCTCCAGGACAGATCCCATACTCACCCAAAAGATCACTCTTGGGGAGCTGAGAAAAGCTGCCTGCTGTAATTTGTCTGAAAGTTTTGAAACCAATGCTTCGGTGGATGTATCATACAGTGACGCAGTATCAGGTGCAAAACACATAAAATTGCTTGGGCTCTCCGGCAGGTATAGCCAGATACTGACTGAAAATATCCCGAACCTGAGGGGCCTCGGAACTTCTTTTGGCTTTGCATACGTGCCCGGCTCCTGGATGGAATCCATCCAGGTTTCAAAAGGAACGGCCTCCGTGAAGAACGGGTATGAATCCATCACCGGGCAGATCAATATTGAATATAAAAAACCGGATCCAAAAGAAAAATTTTTCCTGAATGCCTATGCTAATTCTCTCGGCAAAGTGGAGGGGAATATCAACAGTTCAATCAAAGTCAACGAGCAGTGGAGTACTGCCTTGTTTATGCATGCAGAAAACAACTCGCGAAAGATCGATAATAACGGAGATTCATTCCTGGATATACCATTGGTCAGCCAGTATAATCTTTTTAACCGCTGGAAATATGAAGACGGCAAAAACTGGCATGCCCAATTCGGGATCAAATATCTGCATGAGAACAGGACCGGTGGCCAGCTCGACTTTAATAAGGATAAAGAACGTATCCCGGAAAATCCTTACGGAACAAATATCAACACCGACCGTATGGAAGCCTTTGCTAAAACAGCCCGGTTTCTGAACAGGCCAAATACCAATATAGGTTTTATCAATTCCTTCATCTACCATGATATGACCTCTTATTTTGGTATGACAAATTACAATGCCCGTGAATGGAACTATTATGGAAACCTGATGCTTCAGTCATATATTGGGAATACCAGCCATACCTATACAACGGGGATCAGCTATCTGTATGACCAATACAACGAAATCCTGAACGACAGCGTCTTTACACGTTTAGAAAGTGTTCCCGGGGCGTTTTTTGAGTATACTTATGTGAAGCCCGAAAAATTCACTGTACTGTTAGGCCTCAGGGCAGATTATCACAATTTGTATGGACTGCTTCTGACGCCACGCATTCATTTTAAGCTGGATATTACCAAAAAAACCTTCCTGAGAGCCTCCGCTGGCAAGGGATACCGGACGCCCAATGTCATTGCTGAAAATATCTCTTTGCTGGCAAGCTCAAGACAAATTGTATTTACTGAAAGCCTGAGGATGGAGGAAGCCTGGAATTACGGAGTTAATTTAACGCAATATGTTGATATACTTGGAAGGGAGTTGAGTATTAATGTGGAGTTTTACCGTACTCATTTTGTAAATCAGGCCATCATTGATAAAGAACAGGATAATTCAAAAATTTATATTTATAACCTGGACGGGACATCTTATTCCAATAATCTCCAGATCGAGGCAAAATATGAACTCCTTCCAAGGCTGGATGTTGTTGCAGCTTTCAGGATCAATGATGTAATGATGACCATTGACCATGAACTGATGAGAGAGGCGCTGACACCTAAGTATAAGGGACTGTTTACACTTTCTTATATGACCCGGATGAAGAAATGGCAGTTTGATTTCACTGCACAGTTCAATGGCCCCTCCAGGATACCTTCTACGGCCGGGAATCCTGAGCCTTACAAGAGACCGGCTGAATCACCATTTTATACCATCCTGAATGCCCAGGTCATCAAATACTTTAAAAGATGGGAATTGTATGTCGGGGGTGAAAACCTGACTAATTATACCCAGGAAGACCCGATCATTGCCGCTGATGATCCCTTTGGTCCATATTTTGACGCTTCCGATATCTGGGGACCGCTGGTGGGGATCAGGATCTACGCGGGGGTAAGGTTTGTGATTAATGAAAACTAAATAGTGTTTGTCCATAATGTCCGCTTTCATCGTTACGCTCATATTTAAAACAGTCATTTACACAAGTAAACTCCTTGTTTTAAATACTTCGCAAGCCTCGAAAGCGAACATTCTGAACCAAACACTGACTTTATGGACGGACACTAAATAAGGAATAATGAAAATGAAAAGAGTATTTTTTTTAGTAGTTACCGGTTTACTGGTTTCAGGGATAGCTTTGAATGGTTTCTCCCAGGAAGAAAAAAAGAAAAAGACAGAGGATGTGGAAATACTGACTACGGCTGTTTGCGATCAGTGTAAAGAGAGGATCGAGCATGACCTGTCTTTTGAAAAAGGCATCAGATATGTTGAGCTTGACCTGGAAACTAAAATCGTAACGGTGAAGTATAACCCCCACAAAACCAACCCGGAAAAGATCCGGGAAGCCATTTCCAAAATAGGTTATGATGCCGATGATATAGAAGCGGATCCGAAAGCTTATGAAAAATTGCCGATGTGTTGCAAAAAGGATGCGCCGCCACATTAGATAACAACCCTTAGGGTCAGATGTGACCCTAAGGGTTGTTCAATGGCGCACAAGAAATGTACGCTGCCAATATTGAAAGCCTGTGGCCGGAAACACAAACTGCGAATGCCGTTCCGATCTCCGAAGAAAATATTATTGTAAATAAATAATTACCGTAATCCCTTCACTCTGGGGATCCCGGCAATAAAATCCTTCAGGTAAAAGGGCTCGAAATAGGCAAGGTCTTCGAATTGCCCGGCAGAGAATTTCTGATATGTCAAAGGAACCATAAACTTTGCCAGAGGGTTAACATCATCAAGGAAGCATGCATTGGGGTGGGTCAGTATCTGTTTGCATTTTTCAGCGCCATCTCCGAAAAAGCAGATGATATTATCGTCTAATTGATCTTCAAAGGAATGCTCGTCAATAATCTCAGCTTTGATCTCCCGGATTTCATGTAAATCCCTGTCAAAAAGTGCATTATATACTTCCATCCGCCGGGCATCGATCATCGGGCAAAGAATGGCTGTATTTTCTATTGTTTTGTTCTTCATCTCATGCAATACTCCATTGGCCATGGCCTTGAGGGTACTGACAGCAATCAGCGGTTTATCAACGGCATAACAGATCCCTTTGGCGGTGGCCACTCCTATTCTAAGGCCGGTAAAGGAGCCCGGGCCCATGCTTACAGCCACGGCATCCAGATCGGCATAAGTGAATGAATTTTCTTTTATTAATTCATCAATAAACAAGGTGATCAGGGAGGAGTGGGCGTTTTTCTCAAAAGACTCCCGGGCATCAAGCAGTTCTTCATCTTTGGAAAGTGCCACCGAACAAACCGATGTTGCAGTGTCTATTTGCAGGATGAGAGCCATGGATGTCGTCTATTTTTCTTCGGTAAACAGGTCTTTCTTTTCGACTTTTTTAACCTTATCGCCGTTCTTCAGGCGTTTTGACACCGCACGGTAAGGACCGGTTATAACCTCATCGTCTTCTTCCAGTCCTTCGGATATTTCAATGTAGGTATTGTCCTGTATGCCAGTTTTCACTTCACGGATCCGTGCAACACCATCCTCATACAGGAATACATATATTTTGAACTCATCTTTTTCCTCCTCAGATGTATCCTCCGATCTGTTTTCGATTGTATCAGACCTGGAAGTCACGGCCTGTATCGGCACTGTCAGAACATCAACTACTTTCTCTGTCTGAATGTCAACGGTGGCCGACATACCCGGGCGGAAGGGGGATTGAATAAGGCTGTTTTCCTGGATCATATCAGTGTATGATTCACGTAATATCCTGATCTTGACCTGGAAATTCGTAACCTGGTCGGCGCTGACACCCGTTACGTTTGCCGATGTTGCTATTTCCGTGACGAACCCTTTGAATTTCTTATCAAGGTAAGCATCCACCTCAATGAGGCAGGTATCGCCGAGAGACACCCTCACAATATCATTCTCATTCACCTCCACATTCACCTCCATTTCATTCAGGTTGGCCAGTTTCATGATCTCGGTCCCACTTGAAAACTGCGAGGCGCCTGTTACCCTTTCACCCTCTTCTATGCTGAGTTTCGACACGGTGCCATCACCTGGTGCACGTATGGTGGTTCTGGAAAGGTTCTCCTGGGCTTCATCCAGGGATGCTTTGGCGCTTTTGATAGCATACTCCGCACTTTTCACACTTTGCTGCGCGGCATCTACTTCCGCTTCAGCTACTTCATAATTGGCAACCGCAGCATCATAATCAGCTTTGGATATGACATTCTGATCCCACAGTTTTTTATTCCTGTCATACGACAGCCTGGCATTTACAAATTGGGCCTTTACCTGCGCCAGGCGTGCGCGCGCATTTGCTTCATTCGCTTTTTGTGAATTCAGGGAGGCATTCATACGTTCATAATTTGCAATATAAATCTCCGGATCGATCTTGGCCAGTAAATCACCCTTTTTGATCTTATCTCCTTCTTTGACATAAAGTTCAATGACCTCCCCGGAAATGTACGGACTGATCTTAACATCTTTTTCCGGTTGTATTTTGCCATTTGCAGCCACGGTCTCAATGATCGTATGCTTTGCGGCATTTTCAACAGTCACCTTGGCGCCTTCTGTTTCCTTTCCTTTCATGACTGCCAGTACGATCAATATGATCACCACGATCACGATTCCCCAGATTATTATCTTTTTCTTTTTCATCAGTTATATCATTTTTTAAGCTAAAAATTTATTGATCAACAAAAACATTCAAATTTAATACTTTTTTATATCCTTCGATCCTTGTCTTCTCTTATAAAATAAATAATTTTACAGAATCAATTAAAAAGACTCAACCATGAAAAAAATATTTTTGCTGGTATCGTTCATGATCCTGCTGGGTACATATCTGTATTCACAGTCTTTTGATCATCATTCCACGGCTTTCAAAGGCACTCTAAATTTTGATTACCTGGATGTAACCCAATACGAAATACACCTCCAGGAAATTAACATTGGAAACCATAGCATTGCAGGATTTACAAAAATCACGATAACCACACTACAGGATAATACCGACATGATCCACCTGGAGTTGATCGAGCTGTCCGTCGACTCGGTTTTTTTAGATGGACTTGTTGCGGCCTATAATCAGACCGACACTACTGTCGAGATACCGTTAAGCAATCCCATCAACCCGGGAGATACTGTCAGTCTGGAGGTTTATTATCATGGGCAGCCTTATTACGATGATTGGGGCGGATTTCATTTTTCGGGTGATTATGCTTTCAACCTGGGCGTAGGCTTGAGCGAGATCCCCCACAATCTGGGGAAGGCCTGGTTCCCATGTATCGATAACTTTACCGACCGGGCAAATTACGATGTCTATGCAACCGTTGGTGAGGGTAAAATGGCTGTTTGCGGCGGGTTATTGATTGAAACCATGGCCGGATCCGACAACTCGGTTACCTACCACTGGCAGATCTCCCATTCACTGCCAACATACCTGGTCTCTATAGCTGCAGGAGATTATGTTGCAGTAAGAGATACTTTCAGCGGTATGCAGGCTGATATCCCAATCGATATCTATGTCAGGCCCCAGGATACTGTTAAGGTCGCCGGCACTTTTGTACATTTAAAAGATGTCCTCGCATTATATGAAGGCTATATGGGCCCATATCCCTGGGGCCGGGTAGGATATGTCGGCACGGCCAAAGGAGCTATGGAACATGTTGCCAATATTGCCGTACCGCATTTCACGATATCCGGAAGCACCTCCTATGAATCCCTTATGATGCACGAGCTAACACATATGTGGCTTGGCGACCAGGTGACCTGCGCCTCGGCAGAGGAGATGTGGCTGAATGAAGGATGGGCCACTTTTTTTCAGATGTATTATACTGTGGAACTCTATGGAGGTGAATTATTCAGGGAAAGTATGCGGGACCTCCATGCCGATGTGCTTCAGTCTTGCCATACACCCGGTGGAGACGGAGCCTATTTCCAGTTGAATAACATCCCCCAGACCCATACTTACGGGATGACGGCTTACGACAAGGGCTCTACGGTTGTGCAAGCCCTCAGGTTTTATATGGGCGACAGCCTTTTCTTTGAAACACTGAAAGCCTATACCAGCGCACTGCAGTACAACAGCGCCACTTCCTATGATATGCGTGATCTCTTCACCTCTTATTCAGGCATCGACATGTGGGACTTTTTTGAAAACTGGGTATTTACAGCAGGAACACCTCATTATTCCCCGGATTCTTTTTCCATTGTTGCAAACCGTGATCAATACTATGTTACGGTTCACCTGAAACAAAAACGAAAAGGACATGATTTTGTTGGAAATTCAAATATTGTTGAAGTCACATTTATGGATGACGAATGGAATGTTTATACAGATACAATTCATTTTTCCGGCCCGGCAGGCTATTCCCTGAAGACACTTCCATTTGCTCCTGCAACGGTTTTCATAGACCTCGAAGAAAAAATGTGTGATGCCACCACAGATAATTATAAGATCATTGATGAAACCGGTGATTATAACTATGACAAGACGTTTTTTAAACTGGTAGTGGAGGACATCTCCGATTCAGCTTTTATCCAGGTAACGCATAACTGGGCCCCTCCCGACTCATTGAAAGAGGCAGTGAGCGGATTGCGGATATCGGATTACAGGTACTGGAGGGTAGCCGGGATCATTCCTGAGTCATTTCAGGCTACCGGTAAATTCTTTTATTCTACCAACAGTTACCTGGATAATACGTTAATAACCGGCGAAACTGACTCCGTTGTTATACTTTATCGCAAAGATGCTTCTGAAGACTGGCAACCGGTATATTTTGAACAGATTGGGCTCTGGTATGTTGGCAACCTGATAATCCCGGAGCTGCAGATGGGAGAATACACACTGGCTGTATGGGATACCCAGGTTAGCACTCCTGAGGAGGTTGCTGTGACAGACCCGGTCATGCAGGTTTATCCAAACCCTTCAAACGACACTTTTATGATCAGCCTGGAAATCCAGGATGCCTGTCAGCTTGAAATAATTGATATTAGCGGAAGGATGGTTCAAACTTATGCAGTTTCACCCGGACAGCAAACGATCACCTGGCAACCCGGCCCTTTGCCTGAAGGTAAATATTTTATTTTCCTGAAATCGAAATGGAATGAGATACTTGCACGGAAGAGAGTTATTTACTTGCATTAAGGCAGAAAGTAACAAGTGGTGCAATTACAACCTATAACCAAACATGGACAAATACATCATCCCGGTAGCTGAATATTTCCGTAAGAATGCAAATGCTGAAAAGGCAGCAGGTTCAAAAAAATATATGTTAAACCAGTATGAATATTTTGGGATCCAGGCACCTTTAAGGAAAGAGATATATAAACAGATCTTCAGTGAGCAAGAGTTTCCTGATGATCAGGACCTGCGAGGCATAATTGAAGAACTATGGGCATTGCCTGAAAGGGAATTCCAGTATTTTGCCATGTCCATGCTTGAGAAACGGGCAAAGTATGCCGAAGAAGCTTCGATAAGATTGTATGAATTCATGATCACTCATAAATCCTGGTGGGATACCGTGGACTTTATTGCCATTAACCTTGTTGGAATATACTTCGAACAATACGACGGCATGATCATTCCTGTTACTGAAAAATGGATGCGCTCCGGCAATATATGGTTGCAGCGAAGCTCATTATTGTTCCAGCTGAAATACAAAAAACAGACAGATACCGGTCTGCTGTTCAGTTATATCCTCCGACTGGCCGGGTCCAAAGAATTTTTCATCCGGAAGGCGATCGGATGGGTATTGCGGGAGCTTTCCAAAACCGATTCCGAAATCGTTATTGAATTTGTGAATCGCCATCAGCTTTCTCCTCTGAGCAAAAGAGAAGCGCTGAAAAGGATTAACAGAAACCAGTGATGATCTTAACAATTTAACTCATTGTTCGTCAAGTGTCACTGATTAATAAAACTCTGCCTGTATCGGTGGAATGATTATTTTTGCAAACTTTCATCCTTTTGATAAGAACTCTGAAATATCCGGTGATCCTGTTTTTTATCCTTATGGTAGTGTACAACTGTTCCAGTGATAAAAAAACATCTTCCTATGACAGTCCCGGTTATTTCACCGACAGTGTATTCACCCATCTGGAAAAGATCAAGATTGAAAAAAGAGCTGCCTATATAGATGGGATTTTTAAAAAGCTCTCCAAAAAAAATTGGTTCAACGGATGTGTTATGTACGCTGAGAAAGGACGCCTGGTATATACCGGGGTTTTCGGATATAGTGATTTTAGAAAAAAAGACTCATTAAAAACAACATCATCATTTCAATTAGCTTCAGTGTCGAAGATGTTCACTGCCATGTCTGTCATGATCCTCAAAGAAGAAGGAAAACTGTCCTGGAATGACAGCATACAGATATTTATTCCAGAGTTTCCGTATCATGGTGTCACTATCAGGCAGTTGCTTACACACCGTTCCGGCCTTTCGAGATATATGTCGCTGGCACATGAAAAATGGGACAAGCATTTCCCGCTGACGAATGAAGATGTCATTGAATTGTATATAAAATATCAACCCAGTCCATATTTCAGGCCTGACCAGGGGTTTCATTATTGCAACACAAATTACGTTTTGTTAGCCAGCGTAGTGGAGCGGATTTCCGGCCAGACTTTCGATCTCTTTGTAAAAGAAAGGATCTTTGATCCGCTCGGCATGGATCATTCATTTATTTACAATATGAATGGTGATACAAGCATCCCGGCTTATATTACGCCGGGTGTTCCGGGATATTATTACAGGCGCTGGAGGCTTGTCAAAGAAAGGAATGAGTATTTGAATGGCGTTATGGGCGACAAAGGGGTTTATTCCAATGTTGAAGATCTCTATAAATGGGACCAGGCATTATACAACAACACACTTGTTGGGGATTCCACGCTGCGCCTGGCTTTTACTCCGGGCAGCCCCAGCTACTGGAAACGGAAAGATGACTATGGCTTTGGATGGAGGATAAGGAAAAGTGAAGACAGTACCGTGTATCATTATGGGTGGTGGAAAGGCTTCCGTAATTTTTACATCCGTGACATGAAGCAGGAAAAGACTATCATTGTTTTAACAAATAAGGATAAGGGTCCCGGAAGCAGCTACCTGTGGAACATCTTACATGATCATACTTATGATCTCGGACCCGTAAGTAACATCCTTAGCATTCCGGAAACGGAGAATTGACCCGGCAACAATAATATCCTCCTTTGCTCAACAATATTCCCGGTTATTGCACCACCAGTTTAAAGCCGACACCGTGGACGTTAATCAACTCCACTGCCGGATCCGCTTTCAGGTATTTCCTCAATTTAGTGATATAAACATCCATACTGCGGGCATTGAAATAGCTGTCGTCATACCAAATTCTGTTCAGCGCCACGCTTCTGTCTAACACTTCATTTAAGTTTTCACATAACAGGTGAAGCAGTTCGGCTTCTTTGGAGGTCAGTTTTTCATCCTGGTTTTTTATGGTGAGGATTTGCCGGTTATAGTCAAAGGTGAGTTTCCCAATTTTATAGATGCTCCTGCCGGGCTGTTTGATTTCTTTCGCTCTCCTCAGAATGGCCTGCATTCTCATCAGAAGCTCTTCCATGCTGAACGGTTTTGTCAGATAGTCATCGGCTCCTATTTCAAATCCTTTCAGCTTGTCTTCCTGCATAGATTTGGCTGTCAGAAAAATCAGTGGGATTTTTTTATTGATATTTCGTATTTCACGGGCAAGTGTAAATCCGTCTTTTACCGGCATCATAACATCAATAATCAAAAAATCGAAGTCTTTTTTGCTGAAGGCATCAAATGCTTCTTTGCCGTTTATGCATAAAGTGGTTGGATAGCCTTTGGCCTCCAGATAAGCCTTCAGGATTGCACCCAAATTTTTATCATCTTCTGCAAGTAGTACTTTTACTTCTAATTCATTCATCTTGTGCTGTTTACTAACCCTTAGGGTCAGATGTGACCCTAAGGGTCGGTAAAAATACTTCGAATTTTGTTCCCTTTTCAAGTTCGCTCTCCAGTTTTATGTTGCCTCCGTGTTTTTCCACAACACTTTTAACATAACTCAGGCCCAGGCCAAAACCCTTGAAATTATGAATATTCCCTGCCGGTACCCTGTATAATTTATCAAAGATCCTTTTTTGGTTTGATTTGCTGATCCCAATCCCGTTGTCTTCAATACTGAATATGATACCATCAGATACATCACGCGTGGTAACCACAATTCTTGGCTTTACCGGCGTGTACTTATTGGCATTATCAAGCAGGTTGTTTACAACATTAGCCATATGAACCTTATCCACTTCCATAACTGTTTTTGTAGCATGGAAATCATTGATTATCTGACCATCTTTGATCTCCACCTGGATCCCAATGTTTTTTATTACCTCTAAAAGGATCTCATGCAGGTCCACAGCTTCTTTGTTCAGACGCAATTCACCCTTTTCCAGAGCGACCGATTGCAGTACCTTTTCAGCCATATAACCGAGTCTTTTATTTTCTTCATTGATAATATTAATATAGCTCTTGTACAACTCATCCGATTTCTTGATATCCTTATCCATCAGGGCCTCGCAGGTTAGTGAAATGGTAGAAACCGGGGTCTTGAACTCATGAGTCATATTGTTGAAGAAGTCGCTCCTCATATCCGACAGTCTGCGTTCTTTGTAAATCGTAATAATAGTGTAGGTGAATGAGATGATGATGATGAGTATTAAAAAAATTGAAGTAGCCAGCAACTGCCACATCTGGGCCATCAGAAATCTTTTTTCACGTGGGAAATACAACAGCAGGAAGTCCGGGTCAGGCTGCATTTCATTTGGAAAAAGCTCAAACTGAAAACTCTTTTCCGGGTCCATCAATGCTTTGACATATAATCCTGTTTTCTGCATCACCAGGCTATCTCTCCAGGGATTGAAAATACCAAATTCATATCGTGTGTCTATCTTCCGCTTTGTCAACTCAACGCTTAACAATGAATCCAGCAGTCTTTTATCAATTCTTTTTTCAACAGGTAACTGGTAAGGCGTAATAAACATACCTTCTATCAAATCACGGGCCATGAAATATTTATTATAAAAGACCTCCAGGTCACGCCGTGTTGTAATAGATTGCATCTCATCCAACAATATAGTGTTAATTGAGTCAAGTGTATTGAAATATGATTCAGGGTTTGAAAAAGCATTTCTACGATGTTCATAAACCCGCGACATCTCGATCTTATCAAGAATTTTCACCACATTCCTGCCGGCATTTGAAACTTCCTTTTCAAAAATTCCCTGCCGGACAGTAATAGCATTGCGGATCCAATACGCCTGTATGATCATCATGCCGATGAGGGCAAATGTGATAAGCATCACTATAAATATAATTACCCGACGTTTCATAACAGGGCAAAAATACTGTAATAAGCACTGTTTCAGATGCGTTTAACATATTTTAACGTTCATTAAACTTCCTTAACATATAGCTGATGAAATTGAATATAATTTTGCATCATAAATCCGACCATATATTGTGTTTGGTTACACAATGCGCAACAAAAAAGTCTGATTCAAAATTTTGGTTTTTGGTTAATAGGGAGCGGGTCGCCAGACCCGCTCTTTTTGTGCCCTAATTTTTCCTATTTTCGCAGGTAAAAATAAACCTTATTAAATATGATCAAGCTGAAGATTGATATTAGCAAGATTTACGATTTTGTTCCTGCAGGTAAGGTCGAATCCTATCAGGATGATCTGCACCATCACTTAAAGTCATTATATGAAAAGACCGGAAGGGGCAATGATTACCTGGGTTGGGTTACTTTACCTTCTGACATGGATCCTGATATTGTTAGCAAAATAGAAGAAACTGTCGCTCGTATAAAAGATATTGCCGAGATATTTGTGGTCATTGGTATCGGCGGGTCTTACCTGGGCGCCAGGGCCGTGATCGAAGCGCTCAACCATAGTTTCACACCGTTGCTAACTGATCGAAAATTTCCTCTAATGCTTTATGCCGGGCATCATATCAGCGAAGAATATATGGCTGACCTTCTGGATATTCTGAATGATAAAGAATATGCTATGGCTGTTATCTCCAAATCAGGAACAACCACAGAACCTGCTCTTGCTTTCCGTGTGCTAAAAGAACACATGGAAAGCAAATATGGCGTGGCTGAAGCTTCTAAAAGGATCATCGCCATAACGGACAGAGAAAAAGGGGCACTAAAGCAATTAGCAGACAATGAAGGCTATACAAGTTTTGTGGTGCCTGATGATATCGGAGGAAGATATTCCGTACTTACACCGGTTGGACTACTTCCCATTGCCATGGCAGGATATGATATCAGGGAATTGCTTCAGGGGGCAAAAACCATGCAGGATCATAGCGCATCTCATCCTGATCTACTGGAAAATCCGGCAGCTCTCTATGCTGCTGCACGCAATGTATTGTACCAGGAAGGCCGGGTTATCGAGATCCTTGTTAACTATCAGCCTCATCTGTTTTATTTAACCGAATGGTGGAAACAACTTTATGGAGAAAGTGAGGGTAAGGAGGGAAAAGGTATCTTCCCGGCCGGTGTCAGCTTTACCACGGATCTGCACAGCATGGGACAATACATCCAGGATGGCATGCGTCATTTGTTCGAAACTGTGATCTCCGTTGAAAAAAGCCGCCGGACCATTAACATACCGCTAGTTGACAACGATGCCGACAGACTGAATTATCTATCCGGAAAAACAATGCAATATGTCAATCACATGGCTGAGCTGGGAACCTTACAAGCACATATAGAAGGGGATGTTCCGAACACCCGGATAAGCATTCCTGTGATCAATGAAAACTCGTTGGGAGAACTTATCTATTTCTTTGAGCTGGCCTGTGGGTTGAGTGGTTATCTGTTGGGTGTAAATCCTTTCGATCAGCCAGGTGTTGAAGCATATAAAAAGAATATGTTCAGATTGCTTGGGAAACCCTGAAGATGTAGCGATATAGCGATTGAACGATTTAGCGATTGAACGATTTAGCGATTGAACGATGTGATGATTGAACGATGTGATGATTTTGGAAGTACTTGAACACATTCTCACATAAACGAATAAACAAATAAACGAATAAACAGATAAACAATAGTTATTAAGCTACCCTCACCCATACACTTGAACACAATATTAACTTCGATAAAATGAATTTTTTAGACCTCGTCAAAAACCGTCAGAGTGTAAGAAAGTATGTTTCCCGTGATGTTGAAAAAGAAAAGATCAGGCGTTGCCTGGAGGCGGCTCGCCTGGCCCCTTCTTCCAGCAACGGGCAACCCTGGAAATTCATTGTTGTGGATGACCCCGGGCTGGTTCAGAAAGTGGCCCATGAAACATACGGGGCCATGCTGTCATTCAACAAATTCGTTCCGCAGGCCCCGGTTATTGTTGCTATCGTCATTGAGAAAATGAAGGTTATCACCCAGATAGGGGCCCATCTGAAAGACAAAGAATACGCGCTTTTTGATATTGGCATCACAGCCGAACATTTCTGCCTGCAAGCTGCAGAAGAAGGTCTCGGTACCTGCATGCTGGGCTGGTTTAATGAACCGGCTATTAAAAACCTGCTCAATATCCCGAAAAAGAAAAGGCTTAGTTTATTGATCACTGTCGGCTACCCTCCGGAGGATTATAAGATAAGGAATAAGATACGGAAGAGCTTTGAGGATGTCGTTAGCTATAATTGGTATTAAATTAAGCGAGGTAGGGATTTAATGATGTAACGATGTAACGATTTAACGATGTAGCGATTTAATGAGGTAGCGGTTTTTAAAGTTATTGAAAATTGAATAGTGTTCATTCGCTCAATCATTCCATTCTCTCAAGTAGTCCTTTAATTACTTCAGGATAATGTTTGTACTCCAGTTTATGTACTTTTGGAGCTATGGTTTCAGGGGTATCTTCTGGTAAAATCTCAATGAATGCCTGAAAAATGATCTTTCCTTCATCATATCTTTCATTGACATAATGGATGGAAATACCGGTTTCTTTATCTCCTGATTCATGAACGGCCTGATGGACCCGGTTGCCGTACATGCCCTTGCCACCATATTTTGGCAATAATGCAGGATGAATATTGATGATCCTGTCATGATATGAGGCTAAAATATCTGCAGGAACCAGCCAGAGAAAACCGGCCAACACTATCAGATCAATGTTTTCTTCGATTAGCCTTTGAAGAACAGTGCCTTTTTCATTTAGATCGCTCCGGTTGAATACCATGGCCGGGATATGCATCTTCGCGGCTCTTTCCAACACATATGCATCAGGGTTGTTGGACAAGATCAATGATATTGACACCATTGGATCGTTGGCAAAATATTCAGCAATGTTTTGTGCATTGGTTCCGCTTCCGGAAGCAAAAATGGCAATTCTCTTCATAAAGTATCCGGTTTTATATTGTCAAAAATAGTAAATGCTTTTCAGTCAGCAAAATCAGGGAACCAATAAATAGCCAGGGCGGATTCAACCATCAGGCGTAACAAATTAATATTCAAGTAAGTCCACCGTCTTCAGTCTGCAGTCTTCAGCCTTCAGTTAACAATTTTATTTCATTTTGCCGGCCGGATTCGAATATAACACCGGTTTTTATATAAAAATTTGCCCTCTAATTAGCAACATATTTGCTTGTTTTCCTGACACTTATAAAAACATAACATTAAATATATAAGAAAAACATTGCATTTTTTTTAGAATTGTAGTTTCTTTGCAGCCTGTCAAACCAATAATACTTATAGGATATGTCAGATATTGCAAACAGAGTAAAAGCTATCATCGTCGATAAGCTGGGTGTAGACGAAAACGAAGTTACACCGGAAGCAAGTTTCACCAACGATTTAGGTGCTGATTCACTTGACACCGTTGAGTTGATCATGGAATTTGAAAAAGAGTTTAATATTGCCATTCCTGATGATGCCGCTGAAAAGATCGGTACGGTTGGGGATGCTGTTAAATACATTGAGGATAACACCAAATAAAGAAAATCCTTTTTTAAATGCAATTAAGGCGGGTTGTTATAACTGGTCTTGGTGCGATTACCCCTTTGGGAAAATCCGTTGAAGAATTATGGAACGGGCTTATCAATGGGGTAAGCGGTGCTGAGACGATCACACGTTTTGATGTTTCCAAGTTCAAGACGAAATTTGCCTGTGAGGTCAAAGATTTTGATGCACTGGAATATTTCGACAGGAAGGAGGCGCGCAAAATTGATCGTTATGCACAGTTTGGGATGATCGCTGCAGACCAGGCTTTGAAAGACTCCGGCCTTGACCTGGAAAAGATCGATAAAACCATGGCTGGCGTAATCTGGGGTTCAGGCATTGGCGGCCTGACTACCTTTGAAGAGGAGGTCATTGCTTTTGGAAGAGGCGATGGAACACCGCGTTTCAACCCCTTCTTTATTCCAAAAATGATTTCCGACATTGCTGCGGGCCATATTGCGATAAAGCATGGCCTGATGGGGCCAAACTTTACAACTATCTCTGCATGCGCTTCCTCTGCCAATGCCATGATCGATTCATTCAATTATATTCGCCTCGGTGTTGCTGATATAATGGTTACCGGCGGTTCTGAAGCTGCAATTACACAGGGTGGTTTAGGAGGCTTCAATGGGATGCATGCCATTTCCACACGCAATGATGACCCCAAAACAGCTTCCAGGCCTTTTGACAAAGATCGTGATGGTTTTGTCATGGCAGAAGGAGGTAGCGCCCTGGTCTTTGAAGAGCTGGAGTATGCCAAAAGTCGTGGCGCAAGAATCTATGCGGAAATCGCCGGAGGAGGCCTCTCTGCCGATGCATATCATATGACAGCACCGCATCCCGATGGAAGAGGAGCAATCCTCTCTATGAGAAATGCTATTAAAGATGCTAAGCTGAATCCGGAAGATATAGACCACATCAATACACATGGTACTTCAACACCTGTTGGAGACATATCAGAACCCAGAGCCATCGTTAGTTTATTTGGTGACCATGCCTATAAGATCAGTATCAACTCTACAAAATCCATGACAGGGCACTTACTGGGTGGCGCCGGCGCTGTTGAAGCCATCGCAACCATACTTGCCATGCGACATAACATTGTTCCTCCAACAATTAACCACTTCACGGATGATCCTCAAATAGATAATGCACTTGATTTCACTTTCCACAAAGCCAGGGAACGTGAGATCAATGTTGCACTCAGCAATACTTTTGGTTTTGGAGGACATAATGCTACTGCCGTCTTTAAAATATTCAGTGAGTAAAACTCGTTGAACTTGAATATATCAAGCTTTTTCAAAACATTTTATTCTCCCGATAAAGATTTATTCCGGGCCATTAAGAACCTGTTTGGTTATTACCCTTCCAATATTCATCTGTTCAGACTGGCCTTTTGCCATAAAGCTGTCGCCTCCAGACTTATCGGGCAACTGGAGCTAAATAACGAACGGCTTGAATACCTGGGCGATGCTGTCCTGAGTTCAGTGGTCGCCGATTATCTGTATAAAAAATATCCTCTGAAGGATGAAGGTTTCCTGACAGAGATGAGATCTCGCATAGTGAGCCGTTCCAACCTGAACAAACTGGCCTGGAATATGGGGTTTGAAAAGCTGATATTCAAAGAATCGGGCCCCAGAACAAAAAGTAAATCTGTCTATGGCGACACCTTTGAAGCAGTGATCGGCGCGATATACATTGATAAAGGATACAACTTCACCCGGAAGATAGTCATAAAACGTGTTATCAAAATATATCTCGATATTGATGAGATCATAAACACGGAAACCAACTTTAAAAGCCGTCTTATAGAATGGGCACAAAAAGAAAAAAAAGATATTGAATACCAGGTGGTTGATGAAGTTGGTAAAGATCACAACAAGCAATATATTGTGAACGTTATGATCGATGGCAAAACCGTTGCCACCTCCCGGGATTTCTCTATCAAAGGGGCTGAAAAGCTTGTGTCTGAAAAAGCATGGCTAAAGATGTTCGGAGAAGATGAAGAATCAAATTGAATTGATTTAATTGTTAATTTTGGTCTTCGATCAGACTCATAACATTCACTAATCTTTTCAACATGAAAATATTACTACGTATAGCTATGCACTTTTTCATAGTGCTGCTTTTTATTCCATTGGCCGGATTCTCATATCCGGGTGAAATATTAAAGTTATTTGACAGTCCGGGCCACTTCTCTACAGGATTGACCTTCGATGGTAAGTACCTCTGGATGGCTGACCGGAAAACTGATCTATTTTACAAAATCAACCCTGCTGACGGGAAAGTGGTTTCTACATTGGAAACACCAGGCTACTGGCCCACCGGGCTGGCATGGGACGGTAATTACCTTTGGAACGCCGATCTGAAAGGGGGGCAGGATGTTGAGGAAGATCACAATGGTGTGATCTACAAGATAGATCCTGAAAGCGGCACGGTACTGAAGACGCTTGTTGCTCCGTCAGCCAGTCCGATAGGCCTTACCTGGGACGGCACCTATCTCTGGTGTGTTGATAACCGTTCAGATATGATCATACAATTCAGTCCGGAAGACGGTACGACGATCAGATCGTTCCGGTCACCCTCCTCAGATTCGAGAGGGCTGACTTTTGACGGAAAGTACCTCTGGGTTTCCGATCGTAACCGTGATGAGATCTATATGGTTAACCCTGAAACGGGATACGTAGTGCTGATCATGCAATCCCCGGCGCCTTACCCCAGGGGATTATGTTTTGATGGAGAATACCTGTGGAATATTGACTTTGAAACCGATAAGCTCTATCAACTGAAAATCAGGGATGATGAGAAATTCATCAGGCTTAATGAAAGAACGGGAAAAGTAGTCTATACCCAACAGGTCAAGAACTTTGGGCCCGGAAAGGTGCTCACCGCCGACCTCCACCTGGCCATTCCCGTCAACCGTAACAACCAGGAGCTGTTGTCGGAAATAGAGTATAACATTGAGCCCACAGAATTTGTAACAGATAAATGGGGGCAGAAAACGGCCCATTATCATTTTATGAACATCCCGGCCGGTGAAACCAGGACAGTGGAAATGACCGTTAAAGCCAGAACATATGATGTTCGCTATTTCATCTTTCCCGATCAGGTTGGTACGTTGGAAGATATACCACAGGATCTCAAAGACAAATACCTGGAAGACAATGATAAATTCCAGATCGATCATCCGGTGATCCGGGAGGCTGTGTCCCGGGTAGTCGGAAACGAAGAAAATCCTTACTGGATTATGCGAAAGATATTCAACCATATCATCGCGAATATGTATTATGAGATGAGCGGTGGATGGAATACAGCTCCAACCGTACTGGCCAGGGGCAACGGGTCATGCTCTGAATATACTTTTGTGTTTATCTCGATGTGCCGGGCAGCCGGTTTGCCTGCCCGTTATGTAGGCTCGGTGGTTGTTCGGGGAGATGATGCCAGCATGGATGACGTCTTCCATCGTTGGGCTGAAGTATATCTGCCGAATTATGGCTGGATCCCGGTGGATGGCAGCCGGGGCGACAGCGACTGGCCACGCAACCAGGCGATCGCCATTGGTAACGTGAATGGGAAATTGTTGATCACCACCCAAAGCGGTGGCGGGTCTGAAACCATGGAATGGACCTATAACTCAAACGCCTTCTGGACAACCGAACCTAAAACATATGTGAACTGGGAGCATTTTGGGGATTGGATGCCGGCAGAGGTTGAAAATTGAACATTGTAAACTGTAAATTGTAAACTGTAAATTGTAAATTTAAGAGAATCATGAAAAAAGAAGTTCCGTTTTTGATACTATTGATCGTTATGCTGGCTGGCTGTTCGGGGACAAATGAGTTCTCTTCAACATCTCCCAATGGGAATATTGAGCTAATATTTATCCTGGATGATGGAGCTCCTGAGTACATGGTCCGGTACAAGGATGAGATTCTCATTGATACCTCCCGCCTGGGATTTATCTTTGAGAAAGGCCAGCCCATGATCTGTAATTTTGAGATCGATAGTGTAAAGGTCTCTTCCAAACGGAGGCACTGGAAGCCGGTCTGGGGTGAAGTAAACAGGGTTTATGAAAGATATAATCAGCTCAAGTTGAACCTGAAAGAGACCGGGGAGCCTTATCGCATCCTCCAGGTCGAGTTCAAGGTTTTCAACGACGGACTGGGCTTCCGCTATATCTTTCCGGAGCAGGAGCACCTGAAGGATTTTAATATCATCTCGGAAGAAACCCAGTTCAGGTTTCATGACGATCATTCGGCCTGGTGGATTAAAGGAGATTATGAGGGTTATGAGAGGCTCTTTAATAACACAACACTAAGTCAGATCAATACTGCAAATACCCCGGTCACAATTGAAACAACAGGCGGGCTTTATGTGAGCCTTCACGAGGCCAATCTGACAGATTATGCAGGCATGACCCTGAAGAGATCTGATGAAGATCCGTTGATGCTGGAATGTGATCTTGTTCCCTGGCCCGACGGTATTAAAGTGAAAGCTACCACTCCTTTTCAAACCCCCTGGAGAACGATACAGATAGCAACCGAACCCGGTGGATTGATAGAGTCACACCTGATCCTGAATCTCAACGAACCTAATAAGATCGAAGATGTGTCGTGGATCCATCCCATGAAATACACCGGTATCTGGTGGGGCATGCATACCGGAAAATATTCCTGGCACTCCGGTCCAAAGCACGGAGCAACTACAGAAAATGCAAAACGGTATATCGACTTCAATGCTGAAAACGGAATACCGGGATTGTTGATCGAAGGCTGGAACAAAGGCTGGGATAGCTGGTCCAAAGGGAATGTTTTCGATTTTATAAGCCCTTATGAAGATTTTGACCTGAATGAAGTGGTGAGGTATGCCGGTGAAAAAGGCGTCCGCCTCATCGGGCATCATGAAACCGGTGGAAACATTCCCGTTTACGAGCAAAATATTGATTCCGCCTTTAAACTATATGCCAGCCTGGGCATCCATGCCGTAAAAACAGGTTACGCAGGCAGGATCAAACCCGAAGGATACCATCATCATGGCCAGTGGATGGTGAACCATTACAGGGAGGTAGTGAAAAAGGCTGCTGAGTATAAGATCATGATCGATGCCCACGAGCCTATCAAACCGACCGGCATCAGGAGAACCTACCCGAACATGATGACCCGGGAAGGGGTCAGGGGCATGGAATACAATGCATGGAGTGAGGGAAATCCGCCTGAACATACCTGCATTTTGCCTTTTACACGCATGCTGGCCGGCCCGCTGGATTACACACCTGGTATTTTTGACCTGTTTTTCAATGAATACCGTCCAAATCGCCGGGTTTATACCACCCTTGCAAATCAGCTTGCCCTATACGTGGTATTGTACAGCCCGTTGCAGATGGCCGCCGACCTGCCCGAAAACTATGAGGGACACCCTGCCTTTCAATTTATAAAGGATGTGCCTTGCAACTGGGACGATACCAAAGTGCTGAATGGAAGTATCGGGGATTATGTGACTATTGCCCGGAAGAACCGGGATGACTGGTTCATTGGTTCAATTACTGATGAAAATGAAAGGGAATTGAGCATTGCTCTTTCCTTCCTTGATAAAGAAACGGAATATGAAGCTGTTATCTATGCCGATGGCCCGGATGCCGACTGGGAATCAAATCCTTATGACTACACCATCACTAAAACAACCCTCACAAATGCTGATACCCTCTCAATAGTTCTGGCCAGGGGCGGCGGGCAGGCGATAATGCTTACAGCGCGGTGATTAATTTTAAATTATAAATTGTAAATTATTTTATTCTGTCAGGTCGGCAAAGAAAGAAACTGATAACATGCCCAAAAAACTAAAACTCACTTCTCGTCTTGCTGATGACTATACCATCATCGGTATTGCATGTCATTTGAAATATTACCGCATTACCCTCTCCCTCAACCGGCAATTGCACTTTTGTTTCAAACGTGATGATGACCTTGTGATCGGTGATAAGGAGGATCAGCGTGCATATTCATTTTTTATCTGCCGGAATTATGACGAACGAAGGAATTATTTCCTGGTCTCCAATCACCACCCCGATGGGAAACTGATCCCTTCGGAAAAAGGCGTGGATTATTTCCTGATAGTGGATGATACCCTCCCTGCTGAACAAAAGAAAAACATCATCTCAGGCATTCAATCCGTAAAGAATATCCTTTCGGCTTTCGAGATCCCTCAGGCCAAAGTAAAAAATCTGGATGTGATCTTTGAGGAGATTGAATTGCATGGGATGAAGGAGTGAGGGGTTAAATTGCCGATGTAAACTGCTTCAAAAAACGCAGGTCGTTTTCGAAGAAAAGCCGGATATCTTGAATCTGGTACTTCAGCATAGTAATCCTTTCGATGCCCATGCCAAAAGCAAAACCGGTATATTTTTCACTGTCGATATTACAGTTTTCCAGAACGTCTGGGTCAACCATACCACAACCCAGTATTTCAACCCAGCCGGTATACTTACAGATATTACATCCTTTCCCTCCGCAGATATTACAGGAAATATCCATTTCTGCAGAAGGTTCTGTAAATGGAAAATAACTGGGCCTGAAACGAACATCTGTATCCTCTCCAAATAACTCCCTGGCAAAGTAATACAAAGCCTGCTTCAGGTCTGCAAAAGAAACATTTTCATCTATGTACAAGCCTTCCACCTGGTGAAAGATGCAGTGGGCCCTGGCCGAGATGGCTTCATTGCGGAAAACCCTGCCTGGGTATATTTCCCGGAGAGGCGGTTTGCGCTGCTCCATAGCCCGGATCTGGGCCGAGGAAGTATGCGTTCGCAGGGCAATATCCGGATCCTTTTCAATAAAAAAGGTATCCTGCATATCGCGCGCCGGGTGTTCTTCAGGAAAGTTAAGCGCTGTGAAATTGTGCCAGTCGTCTTCTATTTCCGGCCCTTCAGCCACGGTAAAGCCAATCCTCGAGAAGATTTCTATGATCTCATTCCTGATTAGTGATAAAGGGTGACGTGAGCCCGGTTCCTGAAAATGTACCGGCAGGCTGACGTCATTCACCGATTCCGTTTTATCTTCTCTTTTTTTAAGCTGATCACCAATGGTATTGAACTTTTCCTGCGCCTTCTTCTTCAAATCGTTCAGCGCTTGTCCAACAGCCCGTTTCTGCTCAATGGGAACATCTTTAAATGAAGTAAACAACCCGGTGATAACACCTTTTTTGCTGAGGTATTTTACACGGAACTGCTCAAGGTCGTCTTTCCTGTCGGTAGTGAACGCCTCGATTTCTTCATATATTTTCCGGATTTTATCCTGCATCTTATTCATACTTCCTGAAGCACGATACGGTAATATCTATTCAGGGTATTTTGGTTATCATTCCAGGATTTCAACAGACATGGTAACCGTTTCTTCCGGATTATCGATACGGTCGGTACGGACAGCGGCAATCTTATCGATGATATCAAAACCGGAGAGCACTTCACCAAAAACGGTATAGCCTCCATCAAGATGTGGAGAGCCACCTATTGTGGTATAGGCTTTCTGCTGGTCTTCATTGAACTCAACACCCATGCGGGCCTCATAAGATTTCAGGATCTCGGGAGTGAGCACGGTGCCCTGGACTATATAAAACTGGCTGCCTGAAGATCTTTTTTCAGGATTCACCTGGTCTCCCATACGTGCTGCAGCCAAAGCGCCCTTCTTATGAATATGATTCGGCATAATTTCAGCTTCAACAGTATATCCCGGATCTTGCCTCCCATCTGCATTTGAACCGCCCTGGATCATAAATCCGCTGATCACCCTGTGAAACGGGGATCCTTTATACCAACCTTCATTGATCAGCTTGATAAAATTATCCCGGTGTTGAGGTGTGTCGTTATACAACATGACTGTCATATCGCCAAAGCGCGTTTCGATCACCACCAGTGTCTCTTTACTATCCTGAGCCATAGTAATTAAGTTAAATGTGAAAAATAAAACTGCAAAAATGAGAACTTTCGTTTTCATGACCATTTGTTTTTAAATTGATTTGCAAAGGTAGTAATAAATGGGAAATTTACAGTTTACAATTTACAATTTACAATGGAAAAGGAAATAACAGAAAGAAGGGAGGGTTGTTGAATTATTTCATCGCGTCCTGGTAGCACTGCCGGCAGAGGGGCTCATAGGATTCCAATTCTCCCACCATAACCTGTCCGTCTTTATCTACGGTCCGGTGTGAGTATTGTGCCAGGTTACCGCAACGCATACAAATAGCATGTACCTTATCCACATATTCAGCCGATGCCAGCAAGGAAGGAATGGGGCCGAAAGGTTTCCGCAGGTAATCCATATCCAGTCCGGCCACGATCACCCGCGTGCCCATATCTGCCAGCTTGTTACAGATATTGGTCAGCTCACTATCAAAGAACTGTGCTTCATCAATCCCTACCACATCAAAATCATTGGCATACAGCAAAATTTGTGCTGAGGTCTGAACAGGCGTGGAATGAATGGACGTATCATCATGGGATACCACTTTTTCCTGATCGTAACGATTGTCTATGACCGGTTTGAAGATCTCCACACGCTGCCTGGCAATCTGTGCCCTTCTCAACCGCCTGATCAACTCCTCGGTCTTGCCCGAAAACATTGACCCACAGATAACTTCTATCCATCCGCTGCGCTTGCCCGTATTGCTTTTCTCATAAAACATGTCTGCCAGGATCTTATCCGGGAAACCGGAATTTTAATTTTAAATTCTTAATTCTTTAATTGTAATTATTTAGCAGCCTAAATTTTCC
>DAOWEV010000199.1 GCA_030638325.1 Bacteroidales bacterium | reverse complement strand
GTTGTTTCCCCGATCGGGAGTGCCTGAAAAGGACGTTCATGAAGCGGTCAGATTCGGTAAAACTATTGTGGATTCATTTAAAGAGGGTTCCCTTCAGGACCTGCAGGCAAGATTGCTCAAACAAGACGCAGTCAGGATCAACCCCGTAATAGTTACGGTTGAAAAGCGTGGGTTCGCCATGTTCGGAATATGGTCAAAATTTATTCTGAAAAAAGGCCCATACAATGATCCTGCAAGGGAAGGACGGCTGAACTTATTCAAATACTACCTGTTTGCCGTGATCTACCTCGCTTCACCCTTCGGCTCGGTAATCATATGGCTGATCCATAAAATCACTCCAGGGAAGACGAGACAGATGATTGAATATTTTTCAGGAATAACAAGGCGTTAACTTAGGCGGATGGCATGTAGAGACGCACGGCCATGCGTCTCTACTATGTCTTCAACACGCTAAGAGCGCACAAATAGCCCGCTAAAATAGTGCCTGAAAATCCTCCGCCCGGAAATGTCCATGCTGAAGCGAAGTACAATCCCGGAACCGGAGACTTTTGTTTTATTCTCTTGAGAATGGCCTGCTCAGGTGATTGGGCGTAGCCATAAACAGCCCCACCGGGTGTTCCGAGGTATCTTTCCATCGTTTTTGAAGTCCCGACCTCAACATAATCTATTAAATCCTGAATTCCAGGGAGATGCTTTTCAAGTCTTTCAATCAGGGTTCTGGCAACATGCTCCTTCCTTTGCCTGTATTCTTCTCTTGATAAATTATTCCATTCATCGATATAATCCATTGTACATATAACAGCCTGAGACTTTCCTTCAGGAACAATACCGGAATCGATATTGCCATAATCAACAAAAATGAATGGCCTTTCATCGAAATCCTTATGAAAAGAACTATTCAAGGTTTTTATCGTTAAATCGTCATTATCGAAAACATGTAAAGAGTAAAAAGCATTTCCGATTGATGAGGTTGGCGCTTTCAGGCCCAGAAAAACATTCAAAAGCGAATTCGATGGCTGAAGATTTAATATCTTTTTCCGGAGCCTCTCAGCCAATTTGCCATCAATCATTTTAACCACACTCGGTATTGCCGCATTGGCAATTATTACAGGAGCATGGAATGTTAATAATGAGCCTTCTCTCTCACTTATTTGCTTGCAATGTATGCCGGTTACTTTTTTACCATCGCTGAGGATTTCTTCTACACGATGACTGAGCAGGATCTCTCCTCCATGTGCCCTTATTATATCGCTTAGCGCTTCTGAGAGTTTCTGTGAGCCACCTTTTATATACCAGGCCCCCTTTTTGTAATAGCTGGTTTGTGCAATTGCATAAAAAATCAATGATAGTTTATAAGGGTCATCATGATAATACATAAGGTTGGACAATAAAATGACTTTCAACTCCTCATTGTCAATATACTTATCTATATGTTCACCAATGGTTTTCTTCATGTTCTTTACCACATTGGGATAAAGAAATGGAAATAGAGGAACCAGGATGATCCTCAGAAATGGGTTTAGTTTTCCGATCTTTGAAATACCATCACCGATACTGAAAATGGTTTCGAAATACTTCTCAATGTGGGCCTTTTCATTAGGGAATTTATTTGACAGATCGTATTTTGCCTTATCAAATTCCGACCAGAAGGTGAATGAGTTTTTTTTATCAATATGGTGATAAAGGTCTTCTTCCGGTATGAGATTGATGCTCTTGTTAATCCCAAGGTCTTCAAATATCTTGTATTTTGAATCTCCATCTTTTAAGCCATCCATTGCGTGAAGGCTGACTTCAAACTTGTATTCTTCTCTTTTGAATGAAGTTGCTGCCCCTCCCGGAATATTATGTTGCTCAATAACCATGACCTTTTTTCCGGATCTGGCAAGTTTAGCGGCTGCTACCAACCCTCCCAGTCCGGAACCGATAACTATTATGTCAAAGTTTGTAGTCATGAATAATGCAGGCTAAACAGTCTCATGGTTTAATCGTTTTTTGTTTCAAAAGTAGAGATTAATATTCAACTCAGCACAAGTAACATGATTTAAGTTCCGCTGACACATTCTCAAACCATCAACTATTAACCCGTAACCTGTAACCTGCAACCTGCAACAATCAATTATCTCCCACCGAAGGTGGTTTTAAACCCATACTTGTTTTGAAAAAATATTGTATCTTCATTTTTTATACCTTTGCCCCCAAAATTTGAGGTTTATTTGATACTGATATGCCTGAGAAAGTTTATATCACTCGCCTTGCGAAGTTTATGCCAAATGAGGCAGTGACGAATGATAACATGGAGAAGTATTTGGGAATGGTTGGCGGAGTACCTTCTAAAGCCAGGCGTGTCATACTCAGAAACAATCAAATTCAAACCAGGTATTATGCCCTCGATGAAAATGGAAATTCCACACATTCCAACACTGAGCTGACCGCCGAAGCCATCCACAGGCTGATGGATGATGATTTCCAGATAAATGACCTGGAATTGCTGGCATGCGGAACAACTTCACCCGACCAGCTCCTGCCCTCCCACACTTCCATGGTGCATGGTGAGATTGGTGGTGGTAACATTGAGATCATCTCTCCTACCGGTTCCTGTGCTTCCGGAATGCATGCCATGAAATATGCTTATCTTGCTATCCTGGCAGGAGAAAAGAAGAATGCAATTTCGGCGGGGTCAGAGAAATTATCTGCCTGGATGCATGCCCGTAATTTTGAAAAAGAATCTGAAAAGCTTCACCTGCTGGAAGAAAGCCCCATACTGGCTTTTGAGAAAGACTTTCTGCGATGGATGCTGTCGGACGGTGCCGGGGCTGCCCTCCTTCAAAACAAGCCCAATACCAAAGGCCTTTCTCTCCGCATTGATTGGATCGAAACCACATCTTTCGCCAATAAACTGAAGACATGTATGTACGCCGGGTGTGAAAAAAATGGGAAGGGTGATATAAAGGGATGGAAAAACTTTACAGAACAGGAGCTCCTTGAAAGATCAGTATTTTCTCTACGGCAGGATGTTAAGCTGCTGGGTGATAATATCGTTAAAACGGGCGGACAATTTCAATTGGAGGTTTTCAAAAAACACAATATAGATCCCGGTGATATTGATTATTTTCTGCCTCACCTTTCTTCAGAATATTTCAGATATCGTATTGAAGAAGAGAACAAAAAAATAGGGATCAATATTCCACAAGAGAAGTGGTTTACTAACCTGACCCGGCTCGGCAACGTAGGGGCTGCTTCTGCCTATTTTATGCTGGAAGAACTATTCCATTCCGGTGAATTAAAGAAAGGGCAAAAGATTTGTGTAATGGTCCCTGAAAGCGCCCGGTTCTCCTATGTCTTTGTCTGGATAACAGTAGTTTGATTTCTTTGACTACATTTGTATTGAAGTAATAATCTCCAGTTTTAGACAATGCTTGCAGAGGCAGAAAAGATACTCCGGTTGATACCACAACGCCCACCTATGGTCATGGTTGATAAACTGTTGTCATGCGATGAATCAAGCTGTACAACAACACTCAAGCTTAGAAAAGACAACCTGTTTGTTAGTCAGGGGGAGTTTCTTGAACCGGGCCTGATAGAGAATATGGCACAGACGGCTGCCATACGTACCGGCTGGCTTGCCTCAGGCAGAGATGAGGGAGACAAAACCCATATTCCCATTGGGGTGATAGGCGCTGTCAAAAACTTTAAATTAAGCAGTTTGCCCCGTTTGGGAGATGAGTTGACAACTACCATAAAAGTGCTGTTTGAATTTGGGGATGCCTCGGTCATTCAGGCAAACATATTATCAGGAAATAAAGCTGTTGCGGAATGTGAGATGAAAATATTCCTGACAAACGAACTATAATCTGACCCCATGAAGAAGAAAGATCTGCCACAGGATAACGAAGGGATACATGAAGGAAAATTCAAGGATCTGTGTTATGTTGTGGATCAGGATGGAAATTATGTGACGGCGCATAGTACCGGCTGGTCACCGAAGAATACAGCCATGCTGCAAGCCTGGGATGTCATCCATGAAAAAGTGGAAAAAATTAGGAATAAGGTAATCTCCGGTGAACTTAGTCCCATTGCATATTTTATGGAAAAGAACATGTTGGATATAAAAATGTTATCACAATATACGGGAATTCCAAAAAGAAAAGTGAAAAGACATCTTAAGCCTGTTGTGTTCCATGATCTTGACAATGAGACATTAGAGCAATATGCAGATGCATTTGACATAAGCGTTGAAGAAATTAAAAACACTTTTTCTATATAATGCTTAAATGCGTAAATGATTAAATGATTAAATAATTGAATGATTGAATGATAAAATGATTGAATGCAGGAACAATAAATAACATTTCCCCATTTAAGCCTTAAAGCATTTACGCATTTGCCCATTTACGCTAAAATAACGGCTAAACCCATTAAATGAAGACAAGCAATAAAGACATTAAGATAGATTTTAAACATCATCAGGCGGCCCACTGCGAGAACGGGGTTACCTCTAACCTGTTGAAATATCACAATATCAATTTGAGTGAGGCGATGGTCTTCGGCCTTGGCTCAGGCCTCTTTTTTTCCTATATGCCGTTCATTAAGCTGAATGGCCTTCCGGTTATTTCGTTCAGGCCCTGGCCGGGAATGATTTTTAACAGGGTTACAAAAAGACTGGGTGTCAACATCGCAAGGTTTAAATTCAAAGATCCTGCCTCATCCATGAAAGCGCTCGACGATAACCTTGAGAGAGGGATCCCGACCGGATGCCTCGTGGGTGTTTATCATCTTACTTATTTCCCGCAACCATTTCGCTTCCATTTCAATGCGCATAACATCGTGGTGACCGGCAGGGAGAATGGAGAATATATCATCAGCGACCCCATCATGGAAGATATTGAACACCTGACGTATAAAGATTTGCAGAGGGTCAGGTATGCCAAGGGTACTTATCCTCCGAAAGGGCGTATGTACCATATTGAATCCCTGCCGGCTAACTATGATCTTAAAGAAGCCATTATCAAAGGCATCAAAAAAACCAGTAAAGACATGCTTAACATTCCGGTTCCGCTCTTCGGTGTGAAAGGGATCCGGTACCTGGCCCGGAGACTGCGTAAATGGCCCAAAAAACTGGGTCCGAAGAAAGCATCATTATACCTCGGACAAATGGTCAGGATGCTTGAAGAGATCGGTACGGGAGGCGCCGGATTCAGGTTCATATATGCGGCTTTCCTGCAGGAATCGGCCAGAGAGCTCAATCAGCCATGGCTTGAGGAGGTATCTGTGGAAATGACAGATGCGGGTGATAAATGGCGCGAGTTTGCACTGATCGCCGGCAGGATCTTCAAAAACAGGACCGGAGCAACGGAATCCTATAACGCTGCTGCCGATGTTCTGATGGATATTGCTGACAGGGAGAAGAAAATATTCATGAGACTTAAGCAGATTAATTCCTAATGCCCTAAAGTACAAGTCGGAAGTCCGACCCCGAAAGCTTTCGGGGGAAGTCAGGAGTCCAAAGCAATTTAACTTTTGGCTTCGTAATAGATAAATTTGTGAATAAAACAGCTTATAAATATCAGTTGATTTAATGGTTCAAAAACCAGCCATACAGATCCATGAACTCGTAAAAGTTTATAACGGTGCGCCGGAGGAAGCCCTGAAAGGGATTTCCATCAAGATTGCTCAAAGAGAGATCTTTGGCCTGCTTGGCCCGAACGGGGCCGGCAAGACAACCACCATCAATATCCTCTGCGGGCTTATCAGTATGACATCCGGCGAGGTGCTGATCCATGATCTTTCATTGCCAAAAGATCTTCCGAAAATAAAAAAAGAGATTGGTGTGGTGCCACAGGATATCGCCCTCTACCCGACACTCACAGCGAGGGAAAACCTGCAATTTATCGGCCGGATGTACGGACTTAAAGGTACTGTGTTGAACGACAGGATAGATCAATGCCTGAACATGATGGGGTTGGAAATGTACGCTGACCGGAAAATCAAAGCATTCTCCGGTGGCATGAAACGAAGGGTGAACCTGATTGCGGGTATATTACATAATCCGGGCATACTGTTCCTCGACGAGCCAACTGTTGGGATCGACGTGCAATCCAGAAATAAGATCCTGGAATATTTACGTGCCATGAACGAATCAGGAACAACTATCATTTATACCTCTCATTATATGGAAGAAGCAGAAAGCCTGTGTTCTCAAATAGCCATCATCGACGAGGGTAAAATAATTGCTGAAGGCAGACCGGATGAGATGATCGCCAGCAAGCCGGAATACACT
>DAOWEV010000049.1 GCA_030638325.1 Bacteroidales bacterium | reverse complement strand
AATTTACAGTTTACAATTTACGGTTTACAATTTACGGTTTACAATTTACAGTTTACAATTTACAGTTTACAATTTACAGTTTACAATTTACGGTTTACAATTTACGGTTTACAATTTACGGTTTACAATTTACTATTCGCGTCTTCGGTCTTCCGACTTCGGACTTCCATCTCTCAACTCTCATCCCTCCCTCAGTCCCTCAGTCCCTCAGTCCCTTAGTCCCTCAGTCTCTCCCTCGCTCTCTCTCAACTCTAAGCTCTCAAATCTCAAATCTCATCGCCCATTTGCCGGTTCAACGCCTCAAATTCCTCGAACAGCTTCAGAGTCTCCATAGCATCTTCCTCGCTGATTTTCTGTATGGCAAACCCGGTATGCAACAATATATAATCGCCTATTTGAACGTCATCGATCATCTGCAGGCTGGCTTTGTACTCAACGCCGCCAACCGATACGAAGGCCATATCGTCCTTAATGGATTCTACCCTTGCCGGTATACTTAAACACATAGTTTTTTTAATGATTAAATGATACAATTTCAGATTGCTTCCTCGCTTCGCCCCTCGCTCCCTCACTACTCACATCTTCCGTCTTCCGTCTTCCGACTTCCGACTTCTCTCATCTCTCAACTCTCAGCTCTTCTCCTTGCCGCTATCGCAAGCTGCCCAAGAGCGATCCCTCCGTCGTTTGAAGGAATCCTGCTTTGAGAATATACTTCGTATCCCGCACGGCTGAGCCTGTTCTCAATCCTTTCCAGGATATAGCGGTTCTGGAAGCTTCCTCCTGACAGTACAACTTTCCGGAGTTGTCTCTTTTCTCTTATCGATTCAACGACTGCAAAAATAATATTTATGATCGTATTATGGAATTTAGCAGCAACAGAGTTCGAAGTGTTTCCATTGAGAAGATCCTCAACGATGCCCCGGATGGTCTTTTCCATTACGATCGTCTCATTCAACTCAAAATCATAAGCTCCTTTTACCGTATCATCAATAATACTTTCCAGCCTCATGGGTGCTTCGGCATGAAAAGATGAATGTGTGCAGATGCTCATGATGGCGGCAACGGCATCAAAAAGCCGGCCGGCGCTGGAAGTTACCGGGCAGTTAATATGATTATCTATGGCCATCATCAACATTTGAATATGGTCTTCCGGGAGGTTTTTGATGAATTCCAGTTCCAGCTTGAAGAGATCCCTGCCATAAAACCTGTAAAGGTAAGCTATACCCATTCTCCAGGGCTGTTTGGTAGCTTTGTCCCCACCCGGCATAGGCACATAATCGAAATGTGTAATGCGCTCATAATCCTGAAGGTCACATTCGAAAAACTCACCACCCCAGATGTTCCCGTCGTCTCCGTATCCGGTGCCATCAAAACTGACGCCGATCACCTTTTCATCAAGCTCATGCTCGGCCATACAGGAAGCAATATGTGCGTGATGGTGCTGCACTGCGATGGATTTGATGGGATTTTTCTCGCCGGCGCTGTTAATTATTTCATTTGCAAACCTGGTTGACAGGTAATCCGGGTGCATGTCGTGAACGATCAGGGTAGGGGAGACCCGGAACAGCTTTTGGAAACGGCCCACTGCCTCGGTGTAAAACCCCAATGTTTCTATATTTTTAAGATCTCCAATATGCTGACTCATAATAGCCTGCTTGCCCTTCCCAATGCAGAAACAGTTTACCAGTTCGGCCCCTGTAGCGAGGATGCCCTCAGTATCAATTTTCAGATGAACAGGATTCGGAACGTATCCCCTCGACCTGCGGATCAGCCTGTTCTTTTTGCCGGTTACCATTTGTACAGAATCATCGGTCCTGTTGTAGATGTCACGGTTGTATATTAGAAAGCTGTCAGCAACAGATTTTAACCTGATCAATGCTTCATCATTATCGATAATGATGGGTTCGTCAGCGATATTCCCGCTTGTCAAAACGATCACGGGAAGTTTCAGCCGTTCAAACAGCAGGTAATGAAATGGCATATAAGGGAGCATAGCTCCCGTGGTATTAAATCCAACGCTCACATCATCCGCCAGTTTCAGGCCTGTAGTTTTGTTCTTCAGCAACATGATGGGCCGTCTCCAGGAGAGTAATTGCTGTTCTTCCTCAGGACTGACTTCAAGAAACTCTCTGAGGCTGGTAACATCCCTGAACATAACAGCAAAAGGTTTTCCATCCCTGTTCTTTCTTTTTCGCAGTTCACTTACCGCTTTATCATTCTGAGCATCACAGGCGAGGTGGAATCCCCCAAGGCCCTTGATGGACATTATCTTTCCTTTTTCAAGGAGCGTGCAAGTGATTTCTAAAATCTTACCCGGTTCGGTAAAGGTCTTTTCCTTATGAAAAAGCTGGTATTCAGGACCACAGTTATTGCAGGCTACCGGTTGCGCATGAAAACGCCGGTCCATAATATTCCCGTATTCATATCTGCAGGTGTCACACATGAGAAAAGGATCCATTGTCGTCTTGTCACGGTCATATGGCAGGTCTTTGATGATGGTAAACCGGGGGCCGCAGTTGGTACAGTTAATAAAGGGATAGTCCAGCCTGTGATCCTGCTCCTTCATGTCTTTGAGACATTCTTCGCACACAGCAATATCCGGGCTTATTTCAGTGATCTCATCAGATCTGTTTTCACTTTTCTTAATAAAAAACTGAGTATGTTTACTTTCAGAGATAGATTCAATGTCGATGGAAAAAATATTGGATGCTTCAGGGGCCTGACCGGGAATATCTTTGAGGAATTTTTCCAGGTCCGTCTCATTTCCTTCCACATGGATGATAAGCCCGTCGTTGCGGTTTTCAACCCAACCTTTCAGATTATGGTTAACGGCCGTGCGGTATATAAAAGGCCGGAACCCAACTCCCTGCACCAGTCCTTTGATATGTATTCGTTTTGCCGGCATTTGCTTTGTTTCATGAACAGGAGCACAAAAGTAGTTTATTTGAGTGAAGCGTGAGGGGTAAGAGTTGAGAGTTGAGAGTTGAGAGTTGAGAGTTGAGATGGAAGTCGGAAGTCGGAAGTCCGAAGTCCGAAGACGGAAGACATGAGAAGTAAATAGTAAATAATAAATAATAAATAATAAATAACTTACGATCTGGTGATTTTTTTTTTTACTTTTAGCGACGAAATTAATACGCAAAACAATTACTTTATATGACCCGGGATTTCAATTGTAAGTATTGCGATATCAAGAAGATGACATGTTTCTCCTACCTGTCGGAAGAAGATGTCAAGTTATTGAATAAGACCAAAGTCAGTACCGTGTATAAGAAAGGTCAGGCCATTTTCCACGAAGGCATGGTACCGACAGGACTGTATTGCCTCAGCCAGGGAAAAATAAAGATTTCAAGAATAGGTGTCGATGGGAAAGAGCAGATTGTACGCATTGTTACCGAAGGTAGTTTGTTAGGAGTACGCGCTCTTTTGAGTGGACGGAAATACACTGCATCTGCTATCACCTTGGTTGATTCAACAGGATGTTATATCAGTAAGCAGGTTTTTCTCCAATATGTGAAAAAGTATCCGGAGATCTCAAATTGCATGATCGTCATGCTGAGTACCTTGCTTGAGGAGGCAGAAGGCAAAATGACTTCCATGGCTCAAAAACCGGTAAGGGAGCGTCTTGCTGAATCATTGCTTATCCTGAATAATGTTTTTACCACAGATCCGGTTAAGGTCGAGTCTGACGATGAACAAGTTCCCATAACACTGTCTCGTGAAGACCTGGCAAACATTGTTGGAACTGCTACCGAGACGGTTATTCGTTTGATATCTGAATTTAGAGAAGAAAAACTGATTGCTGTTAAAGGCCGAAATATAATCCTGCTTGATATTGATAGCCTTCGTAAGCTTGGAAAGGTTTTTTACTAAAAGCGATGATCATTAACCGTTAGCCATTTACCGTTTTCCGTTTGCCATCTGCAGGTGCCGCTTCTATTTTCCCTTCCTGTTTGCTGTATCAATTCCAACTGTCAATCTAAAAAATGACATTCATCATGTTTTGTCATGGACAAAAATCATATCCTCTCCTGACAGTCGTCATTGACACTGGTTATAAACCTTCCTATTATTACCCTGTCATTGTGAATTAATTAACAATAAACTAAATTGCTCAAAAACAGGATAATAGTAGATTATGAATAATCAAAAAGCAGTTTTAAACACCAGTACCCTCGTCATAGGCGGAGGAATTACAGGCATTCAGACATCGCTTGAGATTGCAAACAGCGGCAACAAAGTATACCTAATTGAAAAGTCTGCGACAATAGGCGGCCACATGGCCACTTTCGATAAGACTTTTCCCACGCTTGATTGTGCTGCCTGTATACTCACACCTAAAATGGTGGAAGTGGTCCAGCATCCTCATATCGACCTGATGACATACTGTGAAGTCAGGGGTGTGAGCGGAGGGCCCGGCAAGTTTAAAGTGAAGGTTTTTCAGAAAGCAAAAAGGGTAGATCCTGCCATCTGTATAGGATGCGGTATGTGTTCTGAAAAATGCCCGGGCCGGGCACCGAGTGAATTTGATTTCGGTACTACCATGCGAAAGGCTATTTACATCCCTTTTCCGCAAGCAGTTCCGAATAAATATGTTATCGATGCTGAGAATTGCATATATGTCCGGAATGGGAAATGTGGTGTATGTGTTAAGAACTGCAATGTTAATTGTATTGATCTTGATGAGCAGGATAAAGAAGTGGAGATTGAAGTCGGGAATATTGTGGTAGCCACCGGGTTTAAAACATTTGATGCCGGTAAGATCGAGCGTTATGGTTATGGAAAGTTCCCGAATGTACTGACAGCTATTGAGTTCGAAAGACTGGTGAATGCTGCCGGCCCTACCGGGGGTAATATTTGCTTCAGGCAACAGGATAAAAAAGGTAACTGGATTTTTAAGGATGACGATAAGGAGCCTGAAAGTATCGCTTTAATACATTGCGTGGGTTCCAGGGATGAGAATCATCACAAGTATTGCTCCAGGGTATGCTGCATGTACTCCCTGAAGCTGGCCCATCTGATCAGGGAAAAGCTGCCCGGTGCTGAGGTTTATGAGTATTACATCGATATGCGTGCCTTTGGTAAAGGATATGAGGAATTCTATGAGAGAATTAAGGCTGAAGGGGTTCATATGATACGGGGGAAGACAGCGAGGATTGAAGAACATAATGGTAAATTACAATTGATCAGTGAGGATATTGAGAATGGCCACCTGATAAAACAGACTGCAGACATGGTAGTACTGGCAGTGGGCCTCGAAGCAGGTGGTGACACACAAATGCTTGCTGAGATACTGGGCATCGATACGGATATTGAAGGATGGTTCCGGGAACGGGACCTGGTTTATGATACTGTCAGCAGTAGTCGCGCAGGCATTCTGGTGGCGGGCGCCTGTCAGGGGCCAAAAGATATTCCGGATTCGGTAGCACAAGGTGCTGCCGCCGCCGCTAAAGTATTGCAAAATATTATGTCTGATGCTGTCAATGAAGAGGTGGATGATATGAGTGTTAAAGAGATGGAATTGGATGTCATAAATACCCTGTAAAAAAAGGAGAACACATTATGAGTTACAGAATTAACCAGGACCTGAAAAAAGAACTGAGTGAATTTGGCCTGCATTCATGGAATGACTGCTTTCACTGCGGTAACTGTACAGCTATCTGCTCGTTATCCAGCGATGACAACCTTTTTCCAAGGAGAAGCATAAGAGTCATGCAAATGGGACTCAAAGATAAGCTGACGTCCAGTGTTGACCCATGGTTATGCTATTATTGCGGAGAGTGTTCGGAAACATGTCCCAGGGATGCCAATCCCGGTGAAGTGCTGATGATACTTCGCAGGTACCTGACATCATTGTATGACTGGACAGGCCTTTCCGGAGTTTTATTTAAATCTTTAACTGCTTCAATTATAGCTTTTGTTTTAGTAGCAATATTGGTTATTGCAGTTAGTTTTGCAGAAAAATTTAATACTCAATCTTTAATGCATCTTGGGCATAACTTTGAAATGTTTGCCATTTTGATCGTATTCCTTGTAATTATAGTACCTAATATTATCCGAATGTGGTGGCTTATAATAGTGAAACCAAAAGTAAAAGTTCCTGTTTCATTGTATATTAAAGCTTTTACAGATTTAATTGTACACATGTTT
>DAOWEV010000152.1 GCA_030638325.1 Bacteroidales bacterium | reverse complement strand
AGCCTGTATCACGGAAAACACAAGCCGGCAACTGGATATCCTGACAGCGATAATTCGTTTAAAGGGATCGTGACCAGGAGCAAACTGAAGATAGAATTCGACGATCAGAAAAAGGTGACTACTATTGAAACGCCCGCGGGCAATAAAGTGGTTTTGAGTGACGATGGCAAGTCTATACTGTTGCAGGATCAGAATCAAAATAAAGTCGAACTCAATTCGGGTGGCATTACCATGGATAGCTTGAAGGATATTAAAATAACCTCAAAATCAAAGGTCACCATCGAAGGCATGACGGGGGTTGATATTTCCTCCACGGCAGATGCGAAACTTTCCGGTTTGAATATCGATCTGAGTGCGGATGTGGGCATAACGGCCAAAGGCAATGCAACCGCCGAGCTCTCTTCCGTCGGAAATACGACAGTGAAAGGAACGATGGTAATGATTAATTAAAAACACCTCACCCCCAACCCCTCTCCTTTGAGGAGAGGGGAGTAAGGGCAAGGAAAAAGTATATAAGACAATGGGACAACCCGCAGCACGACTGACCGACATGCACACCTGCCCGATGCAGACACCGGCGGTACCTTCGCCTATACCCCATGTGGGCGGGCCCATTACCGGCCCGGGCGTGCCAAATGTTTTAATTGGAGGAATGCCAGCTTCGGTGATGGGTGATATAGCCATTTGCACCGGCCCGCCCGATTCAATTATAAAAGGCTCTGCCACAGTAATGATTGGTGGCCGCCCGGCAGCACGCATGGGCGATACCACTGCACATGGTGGTGTAGTAACGGTAGGTTGCCCGAATGTGTTGATTGGGGGATAAGGTTGGAGAATTTGAAGAGGATTACCATTTATCCCATCATTACACAAATTAATAGAATACTCAATAAAGTTCTAATATAAAATGGGGGAAAAACATGGCTGAAATAGTGAAAGATCCGAAAATAATCCTCAAGTGGATAGAAGCGAAACAACGCAATGAACAGGCGATGCTGTTCCGGCTCAACAACTTGTTCAAGGGTAGTATACCAAGGAACAAGATTCGCAAGGTGGTGCTCAAATCCTTTGAGATGATGTTAAATAAAGAGCACATTTATGATGCATATCGTGCAGTTAAGGAGGAAGAGGGACTAGCTGTCTGGCAGAAGCTTCCCCGGCCAACAACTTGTTGTCCTTTGTTCAGAATGATGCGAATGCACAAACAACTCTTAATGGGGGATCAAGCTATGCCTAAACTTGACTGCAATGATTTCGCGGAGTTAATAAGAGTCATCGGTGCCTGGTTTGAGAAGGGTGGAGGATTCGGTTACAGCAATATCAATAAAGCATATCGATTAGGAGTGGGCAAACCTGACCGAGGAGGTGATATCCTTGAGTATCTCCGACGTATCACTGAATTAAAAAAGAAATATGGATATAATTACGAAGATAGAATCAGTTTAAATGAAAAACAAGAGCTCAATGAACTCGCTAACGGTAATGTATTGAAAGGCCAGAAAGAGCGTGATGATAAGACCTGGGGGAAACCTGTACGACAGCGGGAGGCCCCAAATCAGCACCACACGATTGAGAAGCACATTGCCGACTTCTGGGTTAAACCCAAATTCAACAAACAGTCCGGAATGCAACTGTTCCGTGCAAATAGGGACGACTTATGCAAGAAGATCGATCTTTTATTCGGCTTCATCACAGGTGCAACGATCTCTGGGACTACCACAGACACTGCGTTTGTGCTCGATGCAGTTGGCTCCATTATAAAACCCCCTCTCCATGCAGGTTATCACCTCTTTCCCGTCGCAACAATAGCAGCGAGTCTACACCATTCCTTACTTGAGGCTGGATTGGCACTTACCGTTGCTGACGTAATTGACACTTACCGTGCGGGTTTCTATACTACTCTGATTCCAAAAGGCGGTCTCCCGGGTGAACTTCAAGATGCCATGGGAATTCTCAGGGAAGGCGAGGTAGCAGAGGACAACCGTCACCTCCTGATATGGTACGAAAACGGCAAGGAGGAGTCCCCGGCCGGCTGTATTCGCTGGAACAAGCCCTATGAGTTGCGTGATGCCAAAAGACTCGCGGAGGGCAAAGGCCTGTTGACTCACATGAACAGCATGCCGAGAGTGCCTGACAAGTTGGATATCTTGCGCTTTCTCAAGCTGATGGCACCCAGACTCTTTGCGTATCTACCGGAAGAATTCCAGTTGAGATAACCTCCAACGAACGAAGAAACGCATCCTTCGCCTTCTGACCATTTGTTGAAAGGGTGACAGACATGTTAAATAAGAAGGCATGCTGATCTAAGCGATATAATGCTTATTAAAGTGTGGAGAGAGGATTGGAAAGTAATGCATGAATGGCGAATACCGGCTTATGCCCAACGGCTGGATGAATAATTATCATGACAAAAGCACCAAACGCAATGATCGGGGGATAGCAGCCAGAAATCTTCGTAAACTTTATTTGGATTTTTAGCAAAAAAAGGAATAACTTTGTTTAGATATTATTCTTATAACTATAAGCTGTTATGATAAGTAAAGTATATATATTATTCAGTGTTTTCTTAATCCTGACGTTGATTTTTATCAGCATCTATTTTGCAAAAGTTAATGGAGCCAGTAAGAAAAAATGGCCCCTGCTCTTGTACATGTTTGTTGTTGGAATTCTTATCGGTCTGATCAGCGTCCAGGGATTTTTTGAATTTACAAAGCTCCCGTTATGGATATTTATAGCTGCTCAATTGTGGTTGTTGATCATCGGCATCCTGCATGCCACCCAATTTGAAAAGATCATTCCTTTGGATAACAAAAATACCGGAAATATACTCTTTACGCTGGGGGTAGTCCTATTTGCATATGTACTGGTATTCCTGGCTTTTATGATTTACTTCCAGACCCCTTTTCCAAGAATGTACTTGCTGCAGGCTTTACTTTTTATTGCGCCCACATTTGTACTGATCGCCTTTAATAGCTTTATTCAAATCCCTGTTAAGGTATTTAAAGCATGGGGTTGTCCGGCACCCGGTTCACTCCCTGATCCTACCGATCAGGAAATGGCCGAACCCATTATCGTTAATTTCGAGATTCGTAAGCAGCTCGAAGACAAGCAGACTGTATTTAAAGCAAAAGCTCCCAAATTCATGGAACTGGGCAAACTTTATTTCTTCTTCATTAGTGATTACAATGCGCGAAATCCCAATAACCCAATCTTGATGAAGGATAGTAATAACAAACAATTTAAATGGATATTTTACCAGCCAGGCAATATAATCAGTGGAAAAATACACCTCGATCCTGAAATCACTATATCTGAAAACAGGATAAAAGAAAATACATCGGTTATTTGTGAACGAGTTAATCTGTAAACCTTTATTAATCTATACATCATGAAAGCTCTAAATAAACAGGAAAGAAATTCAGCCATCCTAAAATTTTCATTATGGTTATTCTTTTGCGTCGTTATTATATGCGGATCTATAATCATTTCAGCATTCGTTTCTTCTGAACAGAAAAAGCTTAGCGCTCAGGCAAATGAGAACCTGATGGAAGAATTAAATTTCGAAAAAGAATATATTGCAGTTAAGATCCAGGAGATTATGGATCTGATGGACATGAGAGAATCGGATGAAATAAATAACGACTCGTTCAATGCTGAGTTGAAGAACATATTAAGCGATATTTCGAATGAAACGGAAGAGGACCTTTCATGGCGGGGTGACATGTATCGAAACATCATCTCCATTTCCGATTACATGATCGTGGCCGGAAAGATTGTGAGTACATCCGGTGATAAAACAGATAAACAGCTCAAAGAAGTTAACAAAATTATAATAGAGATGGAGTCCTGCCTTGAAGACCTGATTGATCTTGCCGACCAGAAAAAAAAGAAGGATATTTATGCAGGACTTGATGAAGTTGAGGAACAACTTCTAAGGGCCCTTAAAATGCTTAAGAACTACCGTGACGGGGTCAAGTAGTTTGTTTTTCGAAGAATATCCGGAAAGGGAAGATGTTTGATGAGCGTGCTTCCAGCAAGACCTGTAATTTCTGCTCCATATCATTTTGTCCGGCCAGGCTCATTTCAAGGCCCTTTTTCATGGTAAGATAAATATCAATTGCCCGTATGAAGCCTTCGGATTTTGTGCCCCCTTTCGCAATTCCCTTTTCAATACGAACCCGGGAAATGGTTTCACCGAAATGTTCGAAACACAAGGCTTTTATATCCTCCTTTGTAACAACCCTTTCACCTGCCAGTAATGATCGTCGGTAAGTATTAATACGATCTTCGGTACTGGGTTTTTCCTTGCCACCTGTTGTCGTGGTCATCAGCCTTGTGGCATTGTAATCCAAGTCATTAGCCTCGTATATGTTAAGGGGGCTGCCCGCTCTGATGTTGTTGGCAAAAGAGCAGTTAGTGGACCAAAACTCCACAAATACCTGCCGGTCACCATCCTGTGGTTTTAACATTAAGTAGGCTGTATCCCCTTTCTCAAGCTGTACGTCTTCAATCTTCTTCTCCAGGCGGGCAATTGCCTGGTTAAGCTCTCTGAGGTTGGAAGAGATCATATCAGAACCGAGCACATTAAAAGCTGCACTTTCCTCTTTCATCAGTTCCAGCAAATACTCAAGGAATTCCATGGCATTGCGGGCATCAAACCTGCCCACACCATCCAAACGAAGCAATGCCGATCCCTTGGATAAATCGCCCTGGCTCTCAAAATGGCTGATCTTATAACTCTCACCTTTACTGTTGGAAACACGTTTCAGGTCAAAAAACACATCGTCGGTGTGCAATGGAATGATGTTGATAAGATCGCGGGTACTACCGGTAAATTCATTTTGACGCCTATTGATAATAGGAAAACAATTTAACGAGCAGCTTAAATTATCAAGTAATTCATCCGGTATGGGTGTGGTAAACTGCAATTCAATCCAGATGATATTATTATCAATATTTGTAAGTTCTTTTTCTTCAATTGAACTGACAAGCTCATCCGGTATCTTTTTGCTTTCCACTGTTAAAGATTCTCCAATCTCCTTAAGGTCAAGGGTTACAAACTGCCTGTTGAAGTAGCGATTTACATGAAATGATATCTTCGACGACAAGTCGACTTCGCGATTTATTAACTGGTATACATCATGATCCCGCTGTCCTGTATCTCGTATTCCTTTATTGGCATTGACGTAAGCATCCCCAATTTTCCACCGGCAAGCTTCCAGCTCATGAAAAAAGTTCTGTTTCAAATGATCGCTGATAATGTCGAAAAACAGGGTTAAATCTGTTAGTTTTTCATTCATTTCCAGTCCAATAAAAAGCGAAGATGGAGATAACGGAGCTTTAAACATTTCAGTTACGATATCTTTATATTGGTCATCAACGAATTCATAAACTCTTTTATGAGCAGCGAGATACCTGACGCAGCCATCTGTAAGACTATATGTGCCGGCAGGACTGAAATATATCTCTTTTTCATCAGCCTTTATTTCAGACTGATCGGTCACCTTAATATTTGTATAAAATTGAAATTCGGGAAAAACTTTTGCCCTCTTCTTTGTTGGTTTGGCATAAGCAATAGCATATGCGGGATGCGGACTTGTTATAGGTTGAGGTGTTAAGATATTTACCAGTCTTTCAATAATCCGCGACTCGGTGTTATTGATTTCCCTTGATATTTTCTCCAATTCAAAAGCACAGGCGCCTAACAGTAAACTAACAACAGGATCGAAAGAACTTTCGGGTTGGGGTTCCTGGAAACCCCAGATCCGTGCCGCATTATTAATCATTCTGCTTTTTATTTTATCCTTGCTTTCTCTCATTCTGTATATTTTTAGTAGTAAGATAAAGGGCCGATAAAAAACACTTCGCTATGTGAGAATGGTTCGTTTGTCTTACGAAGGGTTCCTTCAACAGTGATCTGTATTCTTTGCCTGATCCTTCTGTTGAAAACTGTTGTCATCACCTGCTCGAATCCAATGCTCACCTTAACATTGTTGAGTCTTTTTTCATGTTGCACAATGGCCTTTTTGAACGACTCTGACATTTTTTCTTTAAAAATCTGTATGTTGACCACGGTTTCAAAATCATGTTCCCAGAGTTCATTGCCAAAAGAATCATCCTGTTTATTTTCACCAAAATGTGTAGTAGTGATCAAACGAATCATGTTAGCCACTGAATCATTAAGTGAACAACGTTTTAGCTGTTTCTGCCTGGTGATAAGGCCAGTCTGTAAAGGTATTTGCAAAAAGTCTTTTGCCATGTGATCATGTTTTATAAAATATTAGTCATCAGCCAGAAAACTCCTCTTTGGTTTTTCTTCTTCTTTAATATATATTTGTGTATCACGACGCTTACCTATATATTCCAGATGACTTAGTGTTTCGAAAAGTACTGCCATGGTATCTATAAAATCCATCATCTTTGCCATCACAGCTGCTATTTCATAGTGATTGTAATTAAAGTTCACGGTACTAATCATTAATTCTTCAAGTTCACCCTGCTTGAGGTTACTCCAATCGGAAAAATAGTTTATCATTTCCTCTTTTCTTTCAGGGGGCTGTGTATTGAAAGTATTCCTCAACAAACGGGCAAATTGGGAGATTGCTTCAAAAAGAGTTACCGGTGGTAAGTGTTTCAGGAAGAGGCGTTGTTTTGTGATATGCAATCCTTGAAAGGCTGCTATTTTATCAGCAAAAAGCATTACGGAACTGGCCAGGGGTGACTTTTGCTGTTTGGCATGGATTTTATGGATAATCCTCATTATATCTACTTCAAGTTTGCTAAAAAACTCGATAAGTTTATTGTCAATAGCCAATAGTCGTTCATCACTTGAAACCCTGGAGCACGGTGGTATATATTCTTTATCAAGTTCAGGCACATTATCTTTTATAAGCAGTTTGCCAATCACCTGGAAAAAATCACCAAATCCGGCTTTGTTCATTTGCTCAACGGGTATGATGAATACACCATATTCAGGGATTACATATGGGTGTCGGGGTGGATTTTCCTTTGGGTCGGCATTTCCTACAGGTACCCGGCCATAAGGCATGATTTTGAGCACAATGTAAAATTCCCCGGAATTGTTTTCAGCAGATTGCAAATCAAAATCGTTTATACTGATTTCGAATTCAGATAATTCGGGAGCAGTAGTGTCCAAATCAATAATAAATCCTCCGGCTGTAATTGCTTTACAACGGTTTACATTAACATTCACATGATTGTGGGTGTTAATTTCAAAGGAAATATCAAGAGCAGACTCACCGTCTATCCCCGGAAGAATTCCAAAATTGTAAGGATTGATCAGGGACTTGCTAACAATATGCTGCTGGTATATCATTGCATTTTCCATGCTAATGAAATGATCTTTATTAATCTTCATTCCATCAATCCAATTGACGAAATACTGTTTATGCTTTTCATCCATAATTTTTATAATTTGGTATTTATTCTATTCTCGTTCAATCAGTTATTTAACAATAATTTGCATTTTATGTCAATTCAAAAAAATTAAATGATCGTGCTATAACCCATAATAGATTGGGTTTTATCCGAATCAAGTACAAACTTCTGCAGCTCTTTCTGCATCATCACATCAAATTCAAAATCCATTTCCATCGGTATGAAAAAACTACAAAAACAATTAATGAACCCGGCAATACCGCCATTCTCCAAATACGAGTCAATACCGGTTTCTTTCAAAGGTCCTATAGAAAACCTGATCAATTTGCAACTTTCCATAAGATGGCCACCGGTGATCAGGTTTACACCTAAGTTTGCCTTACCCAGGGAGAATTCATCATACGTTTGATCGCTGCCGGTTTCAGTATGTGGCTCTGAAGTATAATAAATCATATGAGTAACTTCTTCCCCCAGTATGGCGCCAAGACAGTTAGCAGTCATTTTAAAATCTCCGACGATTTCCTTGACAAAAGGTAACATGGCGCTGAGTTTACTGATCAACTCCTTCGGTAATGACTGGTCGATCTTCCAGAAACGCAGAAAAAAATCATCGAAGCTGTTATCATTGAGCTTCTGAAGAATTAATCTTTCTTGTAATTCAAGTTGAGTTCGTTGATAAAAAAATTCATTTTCAAATGGAAGGAAAAACTTTCTGGTTTCCTCTTCAATCTGAGATTCTTTTCTGGAATCCGAAGCCATTCCTTTACCTGAAGTTAGATCCGAATCAGGCGAAGTATGGAATAAACCTTCAGGAAGTAAGTCGTACAGCCCATCCCTGGCAAGGTTAATTGCCAGCATTTCCTGCACATCATTGATCAATTTTTTTTCCGCTTTCAGTATATCACTACTATACCCGCGTTTAAAAAGACTATTAAAAAAAACTAAAATATCAGACTGTGAAAATCCTTCCTGGAGCAAGTCAGCCATTAAAACCTCTGCTTTGATATCAGATGGATAGCTGTTAATCAGGTGGATCAAATATTCCAGGTCTTTCATGTAGATGTTGATGTCGTATACTACAAAAATAATTAATTATAATGCTAAAACCAAATCGACTTTGTATATTATCCAAGGATCTGTTTGAAAGGTATCTACTGTTTGGTGGGAAAACAGTGATAAGTCGTATTAGGATTGACAAAGGATAATTCGACCCCTCCGGGATCCGAAATATATTGTTGGGTTACTCAGTCACTTTTAGGCACGAGAGTAGATAGTGATAAGTATTTAGATGGTTTTTATAGATTAATTACACCAAAACAAATACTAAACAGGGTTTTATTGTTACGGGTTACAGGTTACGGGGTCATTTCGCAACCTGCAACCTGTAACCTGCAACCCGCAATAAGAAACAGATAATATTTTTACAAAGGATTGGCGGTAACTTTGGTCTTGATGGTTACTCTTATGGTGAAAGTAACATTATCCTGATCAGTTGATCCGCTAATATCTATGGTAAATACCGTTTTTTCATCGAGTATCAGCGCTATGGTATCCCACTGTCCGTTTGCATTGTCAAGTGTAAGTGTTTTCCCTAAAAAGAGGGCCTCATTTTCAAAATGCCATGTTGCATTTTTCGATGCAGAATAAACGCTTAGATCAGCCGTAACAAGTGTTACGTTTTTACTGATCTCTATTATTTCCCCGGTTATTTCCTGAATATTCCAGCTTTTGATCTTATTCAGGTATTTTTCAATATTAGGGTCGGTAGTTGGATCGATGGTTTCGCTCGCGTAGAAAGAGCCACGATCACCGGCAGGAACTTCTACATTCAGGTCCGCATGAAAAGTTGCATCAAAGGTCACATCCAGGGCTTCTTTAGCTTTTTCACACCCTGCAAATACTAATAATGTAATGACAAAGGCAATTAAGAATCTGTTTAGTTTTTTCATAACATTAAATATTAAAATAATACCCCAAATATAATCAATTAATGCGATATGGGAAAAAAATCCTGCATTATTCCATCATTCCAATACTCCCTGCCTTCCTTTGTCATTTAAGCGGGCGATCATTAAATCGTACAATCGTTAAATCGTTAAATCGCACAATTATATTATGTCCTATCTTTGCAAGCATTAAACAAACATTTCATCCCCATGAAACTTGTAACAAAATTCTGGTTATTATTCTTATTAGCTGTTCTGTATCTATTGTTTTCCTGCTCAGGAGACCCCGAAAAAAAGATCCCGGGTATATGGAAACCGGTTGAAGTACTGATTGATGCAGATATCGCTTTTGTGGACGAGCAACGATTGCTTGCCATGGAAAAACTTGAGAAATCAGTGTTTTTCCGGTTGAATGAAGACAAGACGATGCTGGCATATACCGGAGGAGCTATAATTTCCGGCACATGGTCATATGAAGAAAATACTGCGGAAGTTTTTGTTCAGTTCGAGGGAAGCACTCTTTCACAGCCTACTTTACTGGGGAAATATTCCGGTGGTGAGTTGATCAAAACTCATGAATCACCAAAGATGAAGATTACCACCACTTACCGCCAGGAATAGGGGCTAATCAACCATCCTGAGGGTGTGGAAAATGCCTTCGAGTTGTCTTATATATTTGGTCTTTCTCCCATTTGGGAAATAGACATAGCCATCCAGTGTGATCAGCCGGTTGCTTTTTTCATCCACAAAGGTATAGCTGAGAAAAGGGCCGCCCATAAAATCATTTTTAAGGTCCCACAGCCCTCTCGTTTCAACGGTGTAATCCACTATAAAATCATCAGCAAGCTTAAACACCGGTTTCACAAAGCTATCGGCTACTTTCATATAGGATCCAAAGGTGGGGCCATGCACGAACTTTTTCGTAATTTCATTTCGCCTGCTGATAATGCTGTCAGGACTGAAATCCAGCGTATCTTTATATGGCGAAGAATATATCATGATCCCAAGTTCAACATCCTGTTTAACTTTTGCGACCGTATGCCTTAACCAAATAAAATCTTTTTCCGCTTCAGCGATGCTAAACCCCCCAGGCACTCCGAGGTAAAATTGGAATGTCTTTTCCACCTTGTTGGAAATGTCAAGATCATTGGCCATTTCAAACGAAATGATGATGCGTTCCCGTTCCAGTTCATCAAATAAACGCATATAGGCTTGTTTTTGTTCTTCAAACTTCTCAGCAAATGCTTCTTCAGTGGGAGCTGTGATCTTGATAACCCGCTGCGGCCATGACCACAGGTTTTCTTTGGTTTCAACCAGGGTCTTTTTGAATTCCGGATTTATATCAACGATAAAAATGTTGTGGAATTTTTTATAGACTTTATCCAGGTTTTTTGATGAAATATTATAAAACAAAAAGGTGGCTTCCGGCTGGGGAAGACCTATCATTTCCTGTCCGAAATAATCACGGATCTGCTTGCCGATATTTCCTTCCCACTGGGATTTATTATTAGTTACAATTAGGATAACACTTGTTTTTCCACTGGAGCGGGGTTTACCGGAATGTTCCGAAAGGCATGAGGAGATTAACGTAACCGACAACAGCAATAAAAACGGCAATACAGGAAGTGAGCGGAAATAATTTTTCATAATAAGGTATTATACTATTACCCAACAAAAATTTGCTTTGGACCTCTGACTTCGGTCTTCGGTCTTCCGACTTGCCCTTTAGGGCGTTAGGATTTTTCATCAAAGAGGCAATAATCATACCAGACAGGCCGGTTTAACCATCAACTGCAACTTTTATCTTTTGGCCGGGTTTCAGTTTTTTGGTATTATTGATGTTGTTCAGGGTTTTGATCTCACTTACCGTTGCCCCTTTGTATTTCCTGGCAATATCCCAGAGTGTATCTCCCTTCTTTACAGTATGATAAACATATTTCCTGTTACCTGAAAAATCAGTGTTCCCCCCATATACTACGAGTTTCTGATTAGGGTAGATGGTGGATCCCCTGAGATTGTTCCAGCTTTTTAATTGTGAGGTTGTAACATGGTATTTTTTTGCGATCAGGCCCAGGTTTTCACCTCTTCTGACCGTATGTATCTGTTTTGAGCTGCCGGACGATTTTTTTGTCCCGGATGAAGATGGCTCATTGTAAGTGTAATTTGACGAAGGAAATACCACCAGTCTCTGGCCCGGGTAAATTGTATTCCCCCTGAGGCTGTTCCATCTTTTGAGAGAACTTACATATACATGGTATCTTTTGGCGATCAGGCCCAGGTTTTCACCGGATCTCACAATATGGATCTGTCTTTCCTGGGCTTTTTTGATCTCCGCAAGTAATTTGTCCTTTTCCATGCCGCTCTTCGTTTTATAGTTATAAAGTGCAGCTTCATTATCGATAAAAGGCCCGATATATTCTTTTGGCAATCTCAGGAAATATTTTTTATCTCCCTTCACGGGAATAATTCCCTTTTTATAGTAAGGGTTCAGGAATTTAACCTCATCGTAAGGGATCCCCAGCATTTCAGAAACCTGGTCGAACCCCAGGGGTTCATTGACCATCACAGTATCAATTCCATTGTAAAGGATACCCGGATCCAGCGGGTAGAGATTGTGTTCAGGAGCATAGTTCATCACGTATGTAACTGCGATAAACGCCGGAACATAACCGCGTGTTTCCCTCGGCAGGAATGGCCAGACAGCCCAGTAATTCTTAACGCCACCAGCCCTCCTGATGGCTTTATTAACATTGCCCGCGCCGGAATTATAAGCAGCCATAACCAGCGACCAGTCATGATAAATATCATAGAGGTCTTTCATGTGCCGGCAGGCAGCATCTGTTGATAGATAAGGATCGAAACGATCATCTGTGAGGGAGGATGTTTTCAGCCCATATACCTTACCTGTACCATACATAAACTGCCAGAGTCCTTTGGCTCCGGCCCTGGACCCTGCTACAGGATTCAGGGCGGATTCCACGACAGCGAGGTATTTCAACTCCAATGGCATATCATATTTGTCAAGATATTCTTCAAACATAGGAAAGTAAACCTCCGCCAGGCCAAGCATTTTGGAAGTCAGCGCCCTTTTTTTTACAGCATAGAGATGAATAAAATTTTTAACCGTTTTGTTGTAGGTTAGCTCGATAGGTGTTTCCTCATTGAGTGATTGAATCCGGGCGATATAAGTGGAATCGTTATAGGATGGTATTTCGTCAGGCCCGAAATTATAAATATTCAGAACAACGGTATCAGTAATAAAATAATCGTCTTTGAAATACTTGATGTCAACAAGTTTGTCGAGCTTATCTGCAATCTTCGAATCTGCAACGACTCGTTCAGCCATTGTTTCATCATCCAAAATTTCTAAAGTGGCATTTTTGACAGAATCATCCAGGATGTTTGTATCACCTGTTTTGATATATTCACTGGTGAGAAGGGTGTCATTTTCAACATTCAAATATCCGGAAGATATAGCTTGTTTCTGATTGAAAAAAAGAACAATCAGCAGTAATATATATATTTGTCTCATTCGTATTTTCAGTAGTAACTGTCTCATTGTGAAATCTTTTATGCCATCAAATGGTAAAAATAGCATATAGCAACTCTTTAAAAACCATTGAGATGCTAAAAATATTAACATTAAAAAGTTAAGAAAATTGCTTGTTTGTTTAGGAATCTGTAAAAATCCACTATCCTTTAATCATCACAAGCAGCATCTTAAACCGTTCCACAGCATTCACGGCATGCGGTATATTGGCCGGCATGATGACCGATTCCCCAGCCTTCAACAGATACGGATTCTGATCGATCAATACCTCACCGGTGCCTTCCAGAACCGTAAGCAGGGCATCGAAAGGAGCTGTATGTTCACTAAGTTCCTGGCCCTTATCAAAAGCAAATAAGGAGACATTTCCCGTATCTTTGTGAATGATCCTTTTGCTAACTATTCCGCCTTCAGCGTATTCCACTTGATTCTTAAAATTATAAATCGTTGAGTGTTCGAATTTTTCCGTGTTCATATTCCTTCTTTTAGGTTTTTTTTGGTGGAAATGCGAAAATGATTAAATGCGAAAATGATTAAATGCGAAAATGATTAAATGCTTAAATGCTTAAATGATTAAATATTAGTTGTCATTCAATCATTATATCATTGTATCATTGTATCATTATATCATTGTATCATTGTATCATTAACCCAGCAATCTCTTTTCTCCATCCAGTGATCTTATCCAGGAGGCATCCATACTCACTTCAAGGGTCCCCAGGTATTTGCCGGTTTCATTTCTGACAGCATAATATTGAATTAAAATAAATTTTCCTTTTATATTGATCCAGAAGCTTTCCACCTCTTTTTCCCCGGATTTGAATGATGTCAGTATCTCTTCAACAACATGCATGCTCTCAGGAGGATGGCAATTCTGTACTTTCCTGCCAATAATCGCTTTTGTCCTGGTGAAAATCCGGTCTTTCGGATCAGAGAAATATCTCACTTCATCATGTTCATCAACAAAAGTAATATCAACGGGAAGTGTACTGAATATCCCGATCAGTTGTTCGGCCGATAAGGCCCCTGTTTTCAGATCTATTGTGCCCTGCGGAAGTGGTTTAATGGTATCAGTGGAAGAATCCCTGGTTTTTACTTCCGGGTTTACAAATGCAAAACCAATTTCGAGGCTCAACTGAAACAGCACATCCCATTCTTCAGGCTTAATGATCTTACCAGCAACCGGGAACAGTATCATTTCTTCCCTGAAAATCACCGGATATACCGAAAAGAAAAGATTGCCAAATTCGCTGTTCAGCGCATCCATTTCCGGCTGGCCCTGCTTAAGCAGTTCTGACAGTTTTTTTATGCTTTTTCTGAAATCATCGTGGATCGACCACATCACATGCATACAGCGATAGTCTTCCAGCATTTCTTCCAGCTTCGGAAACAGCACATTCTCTTTGATCAGATAATGTTTCTCAAAAACGAAAATATTATCTAAAAGCTCTCTCAACCTGGTCTTTGTTTCCTGCCAGTTACCGCTTCCTTCGGTGAAAGCGTTAAGGCGTTTTACCTGTTCCTTGAACTCTTTCAAACGGATGTCCATGGCTGCATTATCCAGAACCAGGTTTTCAAGCAACTCATTTCCTGTAAAATCCCATGTAAATCTTTTCAGGGGTTTATAAAGAATATTCAAGACTTTGCTGATTGCTTTTTTTACAACCTCCATGTCCTTTTCAGCCCTGACCATCTGATCAACAAAATAATAAACATCTTCAGGGATAACCGACTGAATGGCCTCATTATATTTGTCGATCAGCGCCAATCCTTTTTCGCCTTTCACCAATCCCACTCCGAGGGCGCTCAGGTCTTCTCTCCGCTGTTCATCATTATTCAAAAATTCCGACATGAAATCAATATTATTATGACAAAATTATAGGTACTATTTCTTTAGTCGGAAGTCCGAAGTCGGAAGACGGGAGACGGGAGTTGTTAAAAAAAACTTCGGACTTCGGACTTCTGACTTCCACAGTTAATCCGAAAGATCCTGGCGATGTTTTTTAGTTGTCTTCTTTAGGTTTCTCAACCGGCTTGTCGCCCGGTTTATCGCCCGGCTCATCATCCTCATTCAGGCCTTTTCTAAGTTCCCGGGCGCCTTTCCCAATACCACGCATCAGTTCGGGGATTTTCTTCCCACCAAAAAGTAACAGTATTATTACAACGATGAGGACTATCTGCCATGGCCCTATTATTCCTAATATGATGAATGGATTCATAGTATAAAAATTAGGTTCGATACTTAAGTTCTATGCAAATGTACGAATTATTACAATCCATCAGAAGTTCAGATCAGAGAACAACTTTCCCGCAGTTAAATTTTCATAACTTTGTTACATAATTAATATGCATCATGATGAATAAGATACTCATAACCTTATTGCTGTCTTCTTCGGTATTCCTGATCAGCTCACCGGCTTTTTCCCAGAACAGGCTTACCCACCATATGACCCCGGAGGAAGAGCTTCGCAAAAACGAAATAGGCCGGGATTTTTATCCGACAGATCCTCCTGAAGGTGATGTCAGGATGATCGCCGAGTTTGAACACATGCAATCGGTATTGATAAGATATCCATTTGGCATACCCATGACCCTGGTCAGGGAGATGGCAGATGATTGTATTGTCCTGACCATTGTTGCAAATGCCGGGGAAGAGCAGCAGGTCATCAATATGTACCAGAATGCCGGGGTCAATCTGAATAACTGTGATTTCATGTATGCTCCGACCAATACTTACTGGACCCGTGATTACGGCCCGTGGTATGTTGTGAATGGGGATCACGAAGTAGGTATCTGCAATTTTCCTTATAACAGGCCAAGGCCGTTCGATAATGACATTCCGATCGCGGTTGCCAATTATCTTGGGATTGAGTTATACGGCATGCCGCTCGTACATACCGGAGGAAACTGGATGTGTGACGGGTTTTGGGCTGGCGCTTCAACAGACCTGGTTTGGGACGAAAATCAGGCGCTTACGCACGATAGCATCAACGCCCTGGTTGAAGCCTACCTCGGGGTGGAAAATCATCATGTTCTTCTGGACCCTCTGGATGAATCTATCAAGCATATCGATTGCTGGGGAAAATTCCTGGATGTGGATAAGGTCCTGATCGGGCAGGTTCCGGAGTGGGATTATCGCTACAGCGATTTTGAATATGTGGCTAATTATTTTGCCCTGCGTAACAGTTCTTACGGAACATTGTACCAGGTATACAGGGTTTATACACCCGGTGATTATCCATACACACCCTATACCAATTCTCTCATTCTGAATAAAAAAGTGCTTGTCCCCATTACCGGGAGTCCTCATGACAACGCGGCATTACAGGTCTATGAGGAGGCCATGCCGGGATATGAAGTCATCGGGATTATGCACAACAACTGGGCAAATATAGATGCCTTGCATTGCAGAGCCAAGGGGGTTGCGGATATTGGGATGCTCTATGTCAGGCATTTTCCTTTTCTCGGCAGCCAGGAATTTCAGCTTGACTGGGAAATAACGACTGAGATCATCCCTTATAGTAGTTATGGTGTTATCCAGAATTCCCTGGTGTTATATTACATGGTTGACAGTAGTGTCTATCACACAACACAGTTATCTCATGTTGAAGGATTCAGTTATAAAACAACAATTCCTTTTCAGGAACCCGGAAGCGAAATTGCTTACTACCTGCATGCTGCAGATTTTTCCGGAAGGGTTATGGAGCATCCGTATATCGGACAGCCTGACCCGCATGTCTTCGATATAGCTTATGCCACCGATGCTGTGGCCAATCCGGATACCCTGATATTCATGACCTATGACGACCTGCAGAATGGAAAATCTTTCAGTATTTATAATTTCACAGAAGGCGACCTGACCATAACAGATATTGAGGAATACGGAACTTCGGGAGCTTTTTTCTGGGAAATTTCCCCACCGCCGCCTGCCACACCATTTGTTATGGGTTATGGTGATACATTGGACCTGACTGTCATTGTCGGATTGCCGGTAGATAACTTCACAGGGTTTGTCACAGATACCCTGCATATTACCACAGAAAACGGCTCACATAAAGTCATCATTAAAGTTAACGAAGACCTCTTAACTTCTGTAGAGACATATCCGGCAGCTGATGTTTTGGTAATTGACGGCATCTGCCCAAATCCATTCAGGAGTTCAACAACCATTCATTTTAGCCTGGAAAAAAGCAGCTCCACAAACATTACCGTATACGATCTTAGCGGGAAGTTGATCAAACACCTCGCAGATACAGAACTACCTGCCGGCATGCATAAAATTACATGGCATGGTAATAATGATGGTGGCAATGATGTTACAAGCGGTATTTATTTGCTTAAAATGACTGTAAACAAACAATCTGTTGTAAGGAAGCTAATAAAGCATTAATTGTAACTATTTAGGTGTTATCTATCACGCGAATGTTTATCTTCATATTAAACTCTAAGCTCTAATTTCTAAATACTAAACAATCACAAAATTCAAATTTTCAAATGTTTAAAACTGTGTTGTGGTATTCATCTTTTCAGATTTCACTATTATTGACCCATGCGCCAGTAAAAATATCATCAATAAAGTTTTTTCCTCAAAGCCACACTGTTTTGAGTTTTAAATTTCTGACATTTAAATTTGTTTAGGATTTAGGAATTCGGATTTAGTGCTTTATCAGATACTTAACAAACAAAATTAGAGCTAAATAAATACCATTAATTACATTTCAAAACCTGGCTGATCTGGTATTTTGCCGCTTCCACATTGTCGCCGGCTGTTACCTTCTTATAAGCCTTGCATGCAGAGGTTTTATCGCTTTTTCCTTCAAAGGCCTGACCGATCATGAAATGGGCATCTGATGGTTCTTCACAGCCAAGTTCAATAGCTTTGTTAGCAGCAGTGATGGCGTCATTCCATTTTGACAAATTATTGGAGGCAACAGCCATATAGTAATATGTCTTGGGGTCACTTTCTTTATATTGTGTGGAAGTTGCAAGATAATCATAGGCTTTTTGATTTGCTTCCTCCTGAAGCGCTGTTGCTCCCGCATTGAAAAATGCAGTTCCCGTGACAGATTTGGCTTTGGCAGCAGTTTTATCTCCTTCTCCTCCCATTGCAATGGCTTTATCCATGGCTTCTTTCATCTTATCCAGATCGTCTTGTTTTTTGTAGACAATACCAAGCCCGTAGACAGCCTTGATGTAATCCGGCTTGACTTGAAGCGCTTTATTGAATTTTTCAATGGCTTTTTCATATTCTTCTTTCTTGTAATAACTGTTGCCATATGAGGTGTTAATGCCTGCAATATAGGTATAGGAAGCATCCCTGGTTTTGTCATTTCCAACGGTAATGGCTGCATTGGCAGCTTTATCAAAACTTTTTAATGCTTCGGTATAATTCTTCTCTGTATACTGACTTTTAGCAAGGTTATAATACGAAGTGGCAAGCTGTTGTTCAGCTTTTATTTTAAGGTCTGTACCTTCATCTCCGAGCTGGTCGCATATTTTGATCGTCTTGAGGTAGGCATCCACTGCAGCTTCATAATTTGCTTCTTTACTATTCTGAATAGCCTGGTTAAACATGTCTCCTGCTTCATTGACCGACTGAGTAAATGCAAGTACTGTGAGATTGACAAGAACAAGCATCAAGATAGCTTTTAGTTTATTCATTTCCGTTTGTTATTTTAGTTAAACATTGATTGATTGAAATTTAAGCCTGCAAAGATATAAAATATAAGTTACGGACTACCATTCAAGGGGTGGGGTTTTGAGGAAGCACCACATTGAGGTGTATGGAGCGTTTCTCACTATAAATTCGAAGCACGAAATCCGAAATACTAAACAATATCTAATGATCAAAATTTAAATAACGAAACAGTACAGACGCAAAATATTGCGTCTCTGCTATCTGGATTGGAACATTTGCGTTTTGAATTTGTTTAGGGTTTCGATATTAGGATTTCGGATTTGAATACATTCTTATTGTGGAAACTGCCAGCTTTTCACTACCTCGCTATTTAGTGCGGGTACATCAAGTTTGTTCTTTTTCCTGAGTCCGTTCAGATCGTTGGCCAGTTTATTCGGGTTGGATTTGTCGAGCGCTTCTAATGTATTGTATCCCAAAGTGCGGATCCATTGGAGCCATGCTGAAGGGATTCCCCGTTCCTTGAAATCCTCATCTGTTGAAACAGCTTCTTTTTGCTGAGGCCTCATCTGTGGGAAGAACAGTACATCCTGTATCGATTGGGAATTGGTCATGACCATTGCCAGCCTGTCGATGCCGATGCCCAAACCTGCAGCCGGAGGCATCCCGAATTCCAGGGCCCGCAGAAAATCTTCGTCAAGGATCATGGATTCCTGATCACCCCGTCGTCCCAGCTCGAGTTGTGCTTCAAAACGTTTGCGCTGATCCAATGGATCGTTCAGTTCTGTGAAAGCATTGCATATCTCTTTGCCATTGCAAATGGCTTCAAAGCGTTCTGCCAGGCCATCCAGGGAGCGATGTTTCCTTGCAAGTGGCGACATTTCCACCGGGTAATCAGTTATAAAAACAGGTTGTATCAGCCTGGCCTCACAGGTCTCGCCAAAGATCTCATCGATGATCTTGCCTTTACCCATGGTTTCATCCACCTCCACATCAAGCTTCTTTGCCGTTAGCCGGAGTTCATTTTCTGTCATACCTGAGATGTCAATGCCGGTGAAATGTTCAATTATTTCAAACATAGTATATCTCTTCCAGGGGCGTTTGAAGTCGATCACATGATCCCCAACTTCAACTTTTGTCGTACCATGCACATCCAGCGCAATTTTCTCTGTCATTTCCTCCACCAGCTCCATCATCCATTCATAATCCTTATAGGCCACATACAATTCCATCTGGGTAAACTCAGGGTTGTGGAAACGGCTCATGCCTTCATTACGGAAATCTTTAGAGAACTCATAAACACCATCATATCCCCCCACAATCAGGCGTTTCAGGTAGAGCTCATTGGCAATCCGAAGGTAGAGCGTCATGTCCAGGGTATTGTGATGCGTCTTGAACGGTTTTGCAGCAGCGCCCCCGTACAGCGGTTGGAGAATTGGGGTTTCCACTTCGAGGTATCCTTTTGCATTCAGGAATTCCCTCATTGAATCGATCATCTTAGTCCTTTTTACAAATATCTCTTTCACCTGCGGGTTGACGATCATATCCAGATAACGCTGGCGGTATCTTTGCTCGGGATCGGTAAAAGCATCATAAACTTCGCCATCTTTTTCCTTGACGACAGGCAAAGGCCGTAATGCTTTACTGAGCAAGCTGAATTGCTTTACATGCACCGTAATTTCTCCCATTTTAGTGATAAAAACATAACCTTTCACCCAAATGATATCCCCAATGTCGAGAAGTTTTTTAAAGACGGTATTATACATTGTTTTATCCTCACCCGGGCATATGTCATCACGCTTCAGATAAAGCTGTATTTTCCCGCTATCATCCTGGATTTCAGCAAAAGATGCTGCTCCCATGATGCGCCGGTTCATGATACGCCCGGCAATGGCTACATCCTGGTAAAGCGTGTTGTCTTTTGGGAATTTTTCGTGTATCTCAGCAGCGCTTGCACTCACTTCAAAGATTCCGGCCGGGTAAGGGTCAATGCCCAGTTTGATCAGTTCCTGCAATGAATTCCTGCGGATGATCTCCTGTTCGCTCAGGTTCATAATGTAATATTTTTTTGCAATGTTTTTTCAATGGGAGGCACATAGCTTCATTGAATTCTCTAACAAATCGCTGCAAAGATAGGGAAACATTGGGTTTATGGTGGATGATTTTGATTATTTGGCTTTACGGGGACAGGGAACAGAAGACCGAAGTCGGAAGTCCGAAGTCCGAAGACGGGAATAGTTTACAGGGAACAGACAGCTGATAATTGATTCAAGTTAATGAAATAAACCAAAATAATTAGGAACGGCATTTATGCCGTTTAATAAGATTACGCAATATAAACCGGGCTTTAGCCCAAACACAAACAAGATCATGTCGTTTATTATTATTTATGTCCATTTTGAATGGTCAACAAAAAACAGGCAGGTTTTTATACTCTTCCAACTTAACCTCCCGTGGGCACTACTGAGAATGGTGAAGAAAACTTGCAACTTGCGAGTTAGTAATAGCATAAGGAGCATCCATGCGCCAGTGGGAATTCATCCTTACTTATTAGTTTACTAAATTTCAATATACAGCCTAAAGAATCAACATCCCAATAGGTTAAAATTCGCGCGTTTTTATCCAGCAACTCAGTTACAATACCTGACCCAAAAGATTCTATAAAAGCCTGAGATAGTATTGCAGAGTTCTTTCCCATGCAATCCTTGACAGGTTAATAAGT
>DAOWEV010000054.1 GCA_030638325.1 Bacteroidales bacterium | reverse complement strand
TGAGCGTGCCGCCCTTTCAGGGCTTGTGTCAAGTATGAATCCCCTGGCTCAGGACTTCGTTTCACTTCGCCCTGAGCTAATACATTACGGGGCGTTGCCCCTTGGAAATGGAGCCAGCACATCAAAATAATATTTAGCCAACATTACTGCGCGCTAAAGTAAAGAAGCCCGTTTTTTAGATGTTGAAGATGTCAAAATGTAGATTGCAAGCCCTTAAGCCCCTTGGTTTGGGATAGCATAACTCGACCAGCGGTTTTAATACGGTATCTCGCGCAAGTTGGTTTGGGTTTTTTAATACATGAAACCTACGTTAAGTACGCTTTTTATAAAGCAGTTTAATAGGTTTACTTGAAAATACAGAATAGATTAATAATAAAATAATTCCTGTTAACAATCCGGTCACAATAAAAACAATGAATTTGTTTCTGTTAAGCTCATTTGTAAAAACAAAATATAATTGAAAGAAATAATTTGCTAATATTAACCAGATTATTGGCAAAGATTTTAAAAACAAATCTCTAATTCGTTCTTTTATTAGACCTAAACTAATTGATATGCCAGCTACAAAAAAACATAAAAGAAAATAAAATAAATTTGTAACAAAATAATAGGTTTTTGAAAAAGGGTAATATAATTCTTTTGTATATAAGCTGTTAAATCCATTTTTGTAAATGTCCCAAAGCTGTAATCGAAATTCTTCAAAAAAAAACACAAATAGAACCAAAGAGATCAAGAAATTGGATAATCTTACAATAAGAAGATATTCGGAATTCCGAAGATAATTTTTTAAAGCAAAAGGAAAAACAATAATAAAAAATACAACTATACCATACATTTCATTTTCTATTTTGTGTATTTACCATATTTATTCCAATCAATATCTTTTAATGGATTCTCATTATATTCTGTACTAATTTCAAGAGACTTAACGATTTCCTGTGTAATTTTAATATAACCTTCTTTTACAATATCTGTATTAAAACCATAAACCATTCCAGGGGGCTTTTGAGCAGCAGCAGCAGCCAATAGCCATGATCCAGAATTTGAATTAGTTAACCAAGCTCCAGAATATCCAATAAAGTTTTGCAAACCCGAAATGTTCCCGGTCATAAGCTCAATATTAACTGCGTGATTAATAGCATATTCGCTTAAATATGGTGTCGCTATCATAAGCTCAGAAGTTAATAAAACAGCAGCAGGAATAGCAAACGTTCCGATAAGGACATTTTTACTTGCATCAGACAAGTTAATATTAAACCTTGTCATGAAAATTTCAGATTGCATTTCCCTTGTTGGAGCCATGCTCATAGCATTCCTAAAGATACCATTATGCTTAGCTAATAATTGACCTACATTAGCTTTTGAACTTGATATGGCTATTGGCATATTTTGAAAGTAATTTAAATATCCTTCCCCACCTGCCATTGGGGCTGAGTAAGTTTTTCCAATGTTTGTGAACTCTTCACCATTAACATTAATATTCTGTGCACTACCTTCCTGCCAAATTACATTTCCAGTTTCACTCTGATACCAGTCATAATTTTCAAACATTCCATCCGGATCAGTAAAACTGACCGGATTATCAAAGCCATACCTGTACGGCGACCAGCCCGGAGCTTCACTTGCCAACGGATCCACAACATGCCACCTTCCTAAAGCGGGGTCGTAAAACCGTGCGCCATAATCATACCACCCCAATTCATTTTCGGTCTGCAGTTCCTTCCCGTTATACAGATATTTGTTTTCAGATGAAAATGAGTGGGTCATGCGGAGGCCATATGGATAGTAGAACGACTTTTGCATAAGTTCGGGTTGGCCGTTATTATCAATATCGCCAAAAGTTGCCCTGACATTGCCGAGGTGGTCCCTCAGGAAATATTCATGCAAAAAGATGCCTTCTTCGTTTATTTTTACCAACCTGCCTTTTTCAGTTAACACATGGTCTAATTTGTGGTTAACATACACAAAATTTTTAACATAGTCGTAAATTATTTGAATTTTTCCTTCGTAATAAACGATTTTCCGGAGTTTAATTCCCTGGGAATCATAGTAATACTCTATCCGGGTACCATCCTCGAAATCAATTACGGAAGGCAAATCCAGGAAATTATAAATGACTTTATCAATCAGCTTATTTTTGTCTTCAGCCATATTCCCGTTCTCGTCATATTTGTACTCTTCAGAGGAAGGATCTGACGGGTTATAATAATTTCCGTTATCTTCAAAATCGCCTACATTGTTATTAAGCTCCGGGATATCATCATTCACTCCGATGATTTGATTGCCTCTGTAAAAATATGATAAACTATCCATTAAATCATAATTGCCGGCATCAACCTGGCCTCTCCTGCCCAGCTTCAGGATGTTCCCGTTCAAATCATATTGTACTCCTGTCAGGGAATAAATGTCCTTAAACTCCCCCCACCCATTTGAAAAATCATAAGCTTCATAATAAGCGCTTTTTAACCTGTCCAGATCATCATAGGCAAACCCGTACCCATTTCCGTCAATACCCCATTCACCTGCGCTTCCAAATATAGCCCACTGCAAGGAAGATATGTTCCCATTATAATACGGTTCGGCTTTCAGCTCTTCAAATTCCTGATCATAAAGATACCGCATAAACAGGATGTCTTGTTCCTGAAAAGGATTATCAGGATCATTCACCTGTGTCAACCATCCTCTGAGATTATAATAATAATCAATGGATTGCAGATATTGTCCTGCCTCTTTGCCCCCGGTTGCATGCAGGTTTTCCTTTATTAAGTTACCGATTTCATTATATTCTGAAGAAGCGATCTCCTGGTATTTATTCTGATCATTAATTTTCTGATAACAGGCCGTAATTCGGCCGGCATGATCATAGGTGAGAGTATCAATGATCACAACCGGATTTTCCGGGTCTGTGTAATTCGTGTTTTTGGTTTTTAGCAGCTTCCCGGTAAAGTCATATCCGTATGAAATATTGTCGAAATTATTTTCATTAAGATGACTGTTAGACTGGGTTTGTATCACTCTTTTTCTTTTATCACAGAATGTAACATCATACAGCCATATAAAATCTTCCCCGATCTTATCAATGCTTCTGATCTTTGTGCCGGTTAGCGCACCTTTGTATGATTTCAGAAGGTCGGGATCAGGAAATTCCAATGGATCAGGATTGTAATGAAAATCATCTTCTCCATCCCTGTTAAAGTCATGATCATCATAATACTTCACGGTTAAAATTTCACCATTTTTCAGGGATGGAAAAGCCTTGTCAGTATAACCATGTTGTTCAGCATAATTATCGTGAGACAGATCTTCGTAATATTTAAAAGAAGTGCCGATCTTTTCATTAACATATTGTTGCATCTGCTGCTGATTGAAATTATTTACAGGTTTATAAATGCCGGTCAATATCTCCCTGTTATATATATCGTATTTGTAAAAGGCCCATTTATTACCATCGTGCCTGAAATTTCCATCCTGATATAAAACTATCCTGTTCAATGAATCATAAACCATATAAGCAGTATTAATTCCAGGCAGCTTTTTTTTGATCATCCTTTGTTTTGCATCATATTCATAATAATAGCAAAAATCATTTAGCTCTGTTTCACTCAGTTCGTCGTCCTTGGCGGCAACAGGAGGAATAATGCCTCGCAGCAGTCCAAAATCATCATATACATAATAAGTTTTAGTCACTTTATCTCCTCCGGTAACTTTCGTCAATAAGGTTCTGTCAAATTTATCTTTGTACTCTTCAATAATGATTATTCTGAATTGATCGAGTGGCTCTATTGATGTTGTAACATATAATTCAAATGGATTATAAACGGCATCTCTGACAATGGTATTATTTTTGATTTTCCAGGATGGGATCTCCAGCGTATTCATTGTATAGTCAAATCCGGTTGGATATACCGACTGTTTATCAATATTTATTTGCCATGACTCCCCCGGATAACCCTGTTTGATAAGCCTGTTTAGAGGAGCGTTCTCATAGCATACGGGAGCATAAGGAAATTGCGGATCATGAATGTTCTGAGGTGGTGTATTGGCATAATATTTCGATTGAAATACCCCTGCATCTTCAATATATTGTCCGTTATTTTCAGATTTAACAAATGACAAATACTCTTTTTCAGATCGTCCAAAATCATCATATGTAAATGGCGTTATAAGATCATCTCCTGATGCAGACCAGGCGAACAAAATCATTTGAGAAGGCCTTATCAAGCCATCATAGTAATCAATTCCGGTCATTACTTCTTCTTTGGAGTAGTTATAATGCAACAGGTCTTCCTCGGAAATGTTTTCTATCAATGGAGTTTGTTCCTGAATGAAATTTTTCTGAACAGTTTGAGAATTACTTTGATCTGCAGGAAAGAAGAAAAAAGTGACTCCGGATATGATAAAAAATAGATATTTCATAAGCTGTAAGTATTAAAATATTAATATTTATTGTTTTTTCTGATTCTGGGAATTTACCTGAATATCAATCAATAAAGGTGGTCAATATCACAGGCTACTTTAACTTTACAAGTTTCAGGGTATGAGAATAATGCTGTGATACCCCTTCTGCATTGATCTTATACAGATATAACCCAGGCTGATAAATAGTTGCATCCAGTTTAACATCATACAATCCTGGCTTCTGTTGCAAGAATTCCGAATAAGTCAATCGTTCCCCGGTCAGATTAAATAGCTCCAGGCTGACATTGCAGGTCTCTGGTAAGGAGTAAGAAATGATTACAAAATCTTTGAAAGGATTGGGATTATGATACACAGAAAACAGCTTATGATCAACGTCATTATTGCCGGATGAATAATTCAGATACGTTTCAGCCAATGAAGGGTCACACTGCTCTTCCTGTAGATTGGCGACTTTGATCGTATCGTATCCGGTACACCCATTCTTATCGATAATAACTACACTGTAAAGCCCTTCCTTCGTAACAGCTAATGTGGGTGTTGTTTCACCGGTATTCCACACGTAAGAATAGTTCGGATTATCATGTCCGATAATAATGGTATCACCGGGGCACATTTCAGTTTCATTACCAGGCTCAACATTAAAATCTTCACAGCCATCAATCAATTTGGCAATAAAGATATCTTTATCACCTTTAGAAAAGCTGGTATCTTTTTCATCTGTTAAATAGTCCCGGAAATCCCCGGCAACATAATATGAAGCATTATCATCGGCCCTCAATATTTTTGAGTTTTTGAGTAAATTGCCATTGGTATAAAAGGCTTGCGGGCACTTCGTGTTACCATTCAATTTTCCAAGGTACAGGTCATCGTTTTGATTTCTTTCCGGATCAAATGGAAATCCCCCAAAAGTCTCAGGATCATTTAACATCATTAATAATTGAATACCTCCCTGTTGGACATGAATATTGCGGACCCGGTCGCTTTTGGAAGCCCCTTCATGCTTAAAACCAATCATACTGCCAGTTGTATCAATTTGTATCAGGATAATATCTGAACTGCCATTTGACAGCACTTTTACGGCACCTTCAATGTTGATTTCCTGTTGAAATTCGAGGGCGGCCCAGGCATAATCCTGCTCATCTATTTGAAGGTCTTTACTTTTATCGTTATCAGGCCCCCCGAAATCTTTTAACCATAGTACTTTCCCTTCATCATCCAGTTTTAATACAAATACATCAGACTTTCCATAAGAAGTTAATCTTTGCTTTTCTTTTAAAAACAATTCCCCGGAGAAATTTCCGGATAACAACACATGGCCTTCCATATCACATTTGACAGAAACAGGCCTGAGCTCGCCGGAACTGCTCAGATGGCAGACCCACTTAACTTCTCCGGAACTATTATACTTACAAATAAAGGCATTACTTTTCTCAGAGGGTATGATCAAAGAGGGTTCATCAGATGATAAGAAATTGACAGTATCTTCAAATATCCCTGATACATAAAGAAAATCATTATCGTCAACAGCCATAGCAACATGCTGAACGTTGGATTTACTTCCGGCCTGTCGTACCCAGCAAAAACTTCCATCATCATCATATTTTGCCAGGAATCCATCATTATACCCAAGGGCGTCAACTTTGATATTTTCAAACAGAGCTGTTTCTTCAAAGGTTCCCGCAATATAAATATTCTGTTTGCTATCCTCACAAATTGCATTGGGAGAATCAAAGCCGGGGCCACCGGCATGCTTTAGCCAGATCAACTCACCGGCAGGGTTATATTTCATCAAAAAGATATCCTTATCCCCACGGGCTTTTACTGATAATGAACTATCGAGGGAAGAAAAAGCAGAATCAGTAAAAAAACCTGTAATATACAAATGATCATCCTGTCCCTGAATTAATCCGTTTACCCTGTCCCAACCAGATCCTCCAAAGTGATATTTCCATTCACTTTTCAGGTATTGTGAATGAACATCTTCAGTCAGAAAACAGAACATTGATAATATGAATATCAATGATTTTACGTGCATGTTTTTATGTGATTTCATCGTGTAATAATAATTTTCTCAACATGAATTATTTCATCATCCTGAGAGATTGATAAAAAATATAATCCGGGAAATAATGATTGGTTTACCCGTACTGTTTCATTTTGGATAAAAGAGGTTTTAAAGGCGTAAACGCCTGTTACGCTCATCAGGGAGAGCTCATATACACCCATATCCAGGCCTGAAAACTTAATCGGGCTGTTGGAAGAATATGGATTTTTCATAATGATTTTTACTGAATTATTCAGATCATTAATGCCCAGGTTTTTCAGATATGAATATGTTTTTAATTTGTTATTATTCCAATCCAGTGCATTATCATTCCATTTTTTTGTAAGCTCCCTAATTAAATAGTCATTTTCATATTCGTTATTACTCAATTTTGTGTTGTTCCACACTGTGTCTACTTGATTTCTGCTCATGGTAAATATTTCGAGAGGCAGGCCGTTGTTGTTATTTGAATAGAAATATTGAACAAACCTGAACCAATCCTCCTCATGCCACATGAAATAGTCTTTTTCAGTCAAATATTTATTCTCATCATACCTAAAATGCCATTTCCATCCATTAACCCATTGTTCACCTTCAAGCCAGGTATCGATGCTGGAGGTTAATAATCCATCCTCGTAATAATAAAGTGTTTTTAAATAGGGTATCCAGGCCGTATTATTCCATTCATTTATCCATTCTTCAGTAAGATTATTCTGGCCATCATAAAAATATTGGAACTGGTACCAGTGTCTGTAATGGCTTGTTGCTGTGTCCCATCGAAAACGTGAAAAAGTCGTGAGATTACCGTTTTGTTCATAATCATATTCAAAATTGCTGAAGCTGCGCCATTCACCGGTAATGGTATCCCATTTTTTATCTTCACCTGCTATCTTATCTCCTGATGGATCATAATCAATGTAGGTTATGAAGTCATTCAGATATTCATTTTGGTTTGTATTCCAGATCCTTCTTAATTTAGTCCGGGGATTGCCATGCTGATCAAAATCCATAAATACGGAAAGATAATTATTGACCCACTGACTTTCATTATCCGACCAGTTTTGCTCAAGGATGGTATCGTTCACCCAGTCATTATTATTTTGCGGATTATGATTTATAGCCGGCAGGAATGTTGGCAGGTCGAAAAAGACATTATTCACTACTTCAGCATGTGGAGACAGGGAGTGTTTGTTCCAAAAAGTGAACTCCGTCTCCGTAAGCTCCTGAGAAAACAGCTTTAATGATGCAAGCAGCAAGAGTAAGAAAATGCTTTGATTCTTCATTGGTTTGTAAGTTTTGTTTAACGATAATTTATTTTTTGTTACATTATATCAATATGGACAATTCTCTATCCAATATGCAGGTGTTTCAAGTAGGATCTGCTCACCATTGTCATCGGTAATTGTACATCTTAGTTTAAGACGCGGGCAGTTATCTTCTCCGATCTTAAATGTAACTATTTGATTGCCGGAGAGGTAAAGCCATTGATAATCTTCCCAGATCTCCCAGTTATAAGATATCGGGAAACACCCACCCTCATAAATCTTTACTTCGAATGTTACGAAGGTATTATAGTAATATGGGGGAGGTTCTCCCGGGATGATCTCTGCCTCAAGTGCTGTCTTTTCAACAATAATTTCTTTAGAAACAGTTTTACTGACACCAAATATATCAACTACCGTTAATTGAACTTCATAGGTACCCCCTGCATATTTGTGAGTGACTTGTGCTCCTCCTTCGAGTGTTGTTCCGTCTCCAAAATTCCATATAAAGGACTCTATTGGCTGATAATTATTTAGTATAAGAGCAGTAAAAGTAACTGTACACCAATTGATGCTATTTTGTTCAACTAAGATCTCTACCTGAATATCCGATCCATCATAGCCATAATTATAGGTGTATTTTTTAACAATATTTCCATGAGTATCTTTTATTAATTTCAGCCTGTTAAAACTATCATATTCGTAATATGTCGGAGTTCCTCCCGGATCTGTGATAGATGTCACACCTACAAGGGGCTCATGGGTGTAAGATGTAATATGAGCTGTTTCAGGATACTGATTTACATAAGGTTTCCATTCGGAGTTTACCACTTCAGCTATGGGCAAAGTATAGTTGTAGCCCCAGTTATATGCAACCGGTATATCATTTCTATGAGTTACCTGGATAATATTCCCATATTCATCATATTTATACGATGAGCTTCGCCAGTAGTAATTTTCATCAAATGTGAAATTTCCGGATGATGTTGATGAGTAATTAAATTCTTCAGATGGAACAGGCTTATCTATTTCTGTGGAGTATGTTTGAAATAACCTGATCTGTTTTGATTGACCATCCCCAAAATCCTTAAATTTATTTAGCATTCCGGAGATAAGGCATTCATCATTCTCCCCCTTTATTGAAGCCCATGTAAGTTGTTCAACAACAACATCTATGATATGTAAATCCTGAAGATCTTTTATGGCTCTGGCATAAATATCTCCTTCGGCAGGGTCATAGTCAACTGTGTATAAAAACTCTTTTGTTAATGTTGTTCCACCGCTGTTTTCAGAAATGACTTTATTTACAAGGTGATTGTTGTCATTATATTTGTAATAGGTTGTTTTTTCAAGAAAATGTTCACTTCCCGACAATGGAAAATCCTTTGTTACTATATGGTCTAAGTAATACCAATCGGATTTCAGCTTATAAAATCCGGCCCTGTGGTGTTTAACAGGAGAAAAGTTAAAGGAGTACTTAAAATATATGCCAGGATTGAGGCCTTCAATTATCAGGGGTTCAAAATTATCCGGATTTAATTCGTAAAAATAGTTTATCTGCTTAACCAACTCATTATCATTATTATATTGAGTTTTCTCTTCGAGAAGCCCCCGTTGATAATCATTGTTTAAGTCTTCAGGAAAAGGGAATGGTGGAATGTTTCCACTATTCAGCGGAGTCGTGCCGGGTACTTCATAAACATTGCTTTTAACATTTCCAATTTCAGATGGTGAAATAAATCTGTAGGTTGTTTTTCCATTGGATGCTTCATTTTTCTCTCGTGACACAGTAACATTTCTATAGCCTACTTCACCGTTTTTCGTTAATAATATTGCATTAGAAGGTGATGATGAAGAAAAAGCATCATAAGAATAGGAATAAGGACTGGAATTTAACTGATGCAGATATTTTCGGAATGTTACTTCATTCCCATCAGCGTAATAATAATTATCTGTATAAAACACATCAGGTTCAGATTTATCCGGGTACGTTTTAATTATTTTTATCCTTAAGCCACCTCTGTTTTGGCCTGATGCGTTTTTATTTATTTCATATTCAAATTCCTTTTTCAGGCCGGTGGGGTATTTTATTGTCTTTAGAACTCCCGCCTGAGCTTTATTCAGGTTTGAGTTTCTCTTAGCTCCCATATTATTATTTGCTCCTAAGGTATTATGAAACACGGTTGGGATACCATCTTCATTTATACCCCATTCCGGATCCCCAAACATATCGGTAAATTGCCTTCTGGGAATTTTAAGCCCCTGAGTATTTGCATTATAATAGCCCCAGTAATCTTGTTTATAGGAGCTTCTCCGCGGTAATATTTCCGTATTATATTGGAACGAATATGGCAAAAACTGATTCCCTGATTTATCGATTTCTGAGATTCCCATCAGAAAGAGTCTTTTATATTCTGAAGCAACTTGTTCAAAATTATAATTATGGTACCATTCATCGGCTGTATAGAATGCTTCTACAAGATTAGGGTAAACAAAGACATGACCTAAGGAATACTCAATTTTGGGATAACTTTCAGGGTCAGAATATGAATAATACAACCTGAACCCTTTTATGATTTTGTCATTGTAATCATAAACATCAATTTTATCTAAAACAACATCATCTATCAGGTCTTGTCTTTCTTCGCCCGGCATGAAAAGTATTTTACATCCACTTTTTGTAATGATAGAACGGATCCTTCTATTGTCCAATATTGTAAAGTATTCAGACAGAGATAGGTTTGCAATAACATCCATATGTATATCTTCCGCATTTTTAATTGCAACCGGGTTAAGAGTATTACCAAAAAGATGATAGTCATACCTGAGATTGGGGAATTTATAGTTTTCTGTCCGGTCCGTGGCGTATTTAATTAAATTATCAGAAGATTCATAACTGAATTCCACAAAATCCCCATCTGGTGATTGAATCCTTCGGAGATGCCAACTGGAAGTAAATTTGGGATATATGGTTGAGTGAACTGTTACCTGTTCAAAAGGGTGAGGAGCCTGTCCGTATAAATCAACGAGGTAATTTATGTTATTAATTACTTGATTGGCTTGATTAAGATAATCATAATAATATATAATGTTGTGAGTTACAATCTGTTGTTGTGAACGTTCTACTGATAACAGATACTCATCACCAAAAATATATTGATAGCCATCCGGAGTAATGATCTCGAATTTGATGATGTACGGATTGTTATCAAAGGTTTTAATTTCATAAGTAATATTAAAATCAAAATAAGGTATGGTTCTGATATTTCCACTATTATCAAAAACAAATTTGCCTGAATAGTTGCCAAAGCTGAAATAAAATTCATCAGGCTGGGTATCCCAGGCCTCCGGACTATTATGATATGATGACAGATCACCTGTCATCGCAGAATTGTCAACTATTTGTTCTTTCTCCCCGGTTGACCTTGGCAGGAAATCGTTTTCAATTGCAAGATGCCCTTTACTTAAAAACCCACTGGCAGGCACATTCCCACCCTCAATTTGTATAATGCCATCATATTCATCCGGTAATCCTTTCATAACCCTTGAAATCGTACCACCGGCATGTAAACTCCAACCAAGCCCCACCCAACTTGCAATGGTATTTACTTTATTTGCAGATGAGTTGCAGGTGAGCCTGACCGGAACTTCGATCTTATAGCTTTTCAAATTATATATGGGTATTGAAACATTTAACTTGCCGGTATACAGATCAACATCTTCACGAATATTGTTGGTGAGCGCAGATGAGTTAGGGGAAGGAAATACCACAATAGGAGCCCCTGTTTTTGGAAGGTTTATTGAAGTGACATCTCTGGACCCCAAAGTCGTGTCCTTCCTTCCTTCCGGCATATTATCTCTAATATTCAAATAATTGGCTATATCGCTTTGGGAGTATGGATCATACGAGAGCTGCCTTACAGATCTTTTAAATGAACATTGGGGAAATGATTTAATACCTCTAATAGTATCGGTATTGGAAAAGAAGGAAATCTGCGACTGAGTATTCATGCTCAATAAGAGGATCAAGCAGAGTATCAAATAACTAAGGGTTTTTTTTGCGACCATCTTGAATAAAATCAAAAAATGAATAATAATTTTTGTTTTATATTAATCGGCGGGGAAGCAAAATATACCCGGTACTGTTGATAAAATTTTGAATTTATCCGGTGTTTAAATAAAAATAGTTCGGTAATTTTTTATTTCACGCAAAGACGCAAAGACGCAAAGTATTTATTTTAAAATCCTTTGATCAGATAGTTAGGTGGGCATAAAAAAAGCCCGCCATAATTGACGGGCTTTGATGCAAGTAAAAAGTAAAGGATGAATAATTTATTTATTTAAAAGGATTTTCTTATAAAAGACGGATTTGTTGTTATCTACCCGGATGAAATAAATACCGTTGGAATATTCGGTCAGGTCGATCCTGGTACTAAAATCCCGGTTAAACTCAATATTTCCCGTTTCATATACGATGCTTCCGGTCAGGTTGATCACTTTAACACTGACGAGTTGATCTGTTTGAGAAGTCAATGTCAGGGTGAAGATACCACTTGTCGGATTGGGCAGGGTAGCGATACCGATGGATTCATTTTCAATGATACCAACGCATTCATCCACCATAACCGTCTGAAAGGCCGTGTCGGAACAATCGTTTTCATTGGTGTAGGTATAGGTTAATGTATGCGTTCCCAGGCCGGCTACATCGGGATAGAAATACCCGTCAATGACACCCGGACCTGCATATTCACCTCCTGCAGGACTTCCCTCGGTCAGCTCAAACGGGTCGTAATTAAAACATTGGTCATCGACCGGATTAAATTGCGCTTCGGTTATCTCCAAAACTTCAATGTAATCTTCTTTTACGATGGTATCGGTGTCGATGCCGTCTGAAACAATGAGGGTCACATCATAAACGCCTGCTGTTTCATAAACGATTACGGGATTCTGTACTCTTGAAGAATCCGGTGTTCCTCCAGGAAACTCCCAATACCAATCGGTAGGAGCTCCGGCTGACATATCTTCAAAATATACCGGATACCCTTCACATGTCAGTGTGTCTTCGCTGATGAAGTCTGCAGTTAGCGGCGGCGGCGGCGGGGTCAGCCAGGGCACCATCACCATGATCGTCTGATGAGCTTCGTGGCTGTCATTATCCTGTACCCAGGCTGATATATCACAGTTATTGATATCCCAGCCGAGTTGCATATTGAAAGTGAGATTCACATCAATGACATCACCTGATGAGAAATCCAGCGGAGTCCCAAATTGATCCGGTGTCATGAGCCGGTTCACGTAATTCAGATGGTTCTGACCCTGCCAGACATAGGCTATGTCTGATTCGGTAATGGCAACATTCAGCACCAGGTTGGATGTACTTACGGTAGATACCTTTTCTATCCTTATTAACAGGTCATAGGTCAAACCGCTTGTATTTTCTCCCCACATCTGGATGATGAAAGGCGATGGAATGGCCATACGGGCCTGGACACGGGGCCAATAGTTAGAATACATGCTCTGTGTATGGCTTCCCCCGGTAAAAGGATTGAGGCCGTCAAAATGTGCTGTCGGGTAGCCGAAGCCTGGAAAGCTATTATATGTATTCCTGTAATTGGAATATATATTGGCAAAAGGGTCTGAGTTGTGATTTTCAACAGGGGCAACCGGCCACCCGTTTGCGATGAGATCATCGATACCCATGGCTGCACCCGGGCAATAACCACACCAGGTCCCGGTAGCCACTTCCACCAATACTTTTACCCTGTCAACTTGCGCGAGCAGGGAGACGGAAAGAAAGATAAGAACGATAACAAATGTTAGTCTTTTCATAGTTTTTAAGTTTTTATTTCTTTATAATTACTTTCCTGCTCAGCGTGCCTTTCTCTGTTTCAATGAAAAGGAAGTACATACCTTCAGCAAGGTCTTCCAGATTTATTGACAAGCTCAGGGAGCCATTCAACTTAATATCTTTGGATTCATAGACTTTCTTTCCAAAAGCATCGATCAAAGAGATATTTATCATCCCGGGTTCCCTGCTTTGCAGTTCAATGCCGAAATTACCATCATTCGGATTCGGATAGAGTTCAACGGCGATGCCCAGGTCATTTTCTCCAATCCCAAATGAATTGGCAATGGTAACTATGAGCGTACGGATATCACTTTCTCCGCAATCGTTGACACCGTTTACGATCAGATCGGCATTACCTGTGTAACCGGAGTTCCATTCAACTGTTATGGAAGCTTCTTGAGCACCCGATACAACCGTTCCGGCATTTGCCGGGTCGATCACCCAAACATATGAATCAGCATATTGTGACACAGTAGAATAATCTGCAGAAGTGGATATGTATGTGTCAATATCTGTTGGTCCTGAAGGCGTGTCCGGCTTTACCGGGAGCGGATCAACCACCAGCGTGATGGTTTCAGAATCAGTATTTTCACAACCTGTACCATCAATCACAGATTCAACTGTGATATCCACCGTTTCCTGTGGGTCGATGTAGAAGGTGGGAACATTTGGTTTATCAATATCAAATGAATAAGCCCCACCGCCGATATCCATGGAAATTGACCATGGAGAAACACCTGTAAGTGTCATATCGATACCAGCGCTATCCCCGGCGCAAATGTTGTTGGTGGTCAATACAAAGATTGCTGTTGGCAATTCGGTAATAGCTACTTCGAGCACATCCGACAGTGGCCCGAGGCCCACGGAATTCATACCACAAACGCAGAGTGATGCAGTTCCGGTATAGTCTTCAGCCCACTCGATCGTTATCTCAGTATCATAGCCGATGACACGGCCTGCCTCGGAAGGTTCAACATACCAAACGTAGTAATCGGCGCCTTCCAGCGTAGTTGTGGAATAATCACTGCTGTTACCAGGTCCGCAGACGGTAGCAGGCCCTTCAGGTAGGCCGGGTTTTTCCTGTAACGGATCCATACCAAAGAACTGCATGAATTTAAGCGCCAGGTCTTTCTTGGTGCTCAATGTGTTGTCACCCAATCCCCCAAACTCAAATGACATTCCGATGGTTTTATAGGTTCCTTCATCATAGGCTACACCGCAATTATATAGCGGACTGTTATTATAGAAGAAAGTAAAAGCATCGCCGATAGGTGCAATCCGGTCTATATAATTATTGTCACCGGCGAATATATAGTTCATCCCTTCGGTAAATGTCCCATCCATACCTTTGACGAGGTACAGGTCGCTTCCACCATCAGCAGTACCGTCGATGTTGAACATAGGATGAACAACCGTCGGATTGTATTGCTGGTCGTAATACCAGGTATCGCCGCCTTCCATGTAAAGCCTTCCGTCGTTCAGAAGGAAATTCTTCAGGGTCAGGCCTTCAGGTTCTGTCAGTACATAATTCAGGTTATATGTTCCGAGGCAGACAAAGATTGCCTGGTAATTAGAAAGGTCATCCGGGAATGCAGTAGTGTATTCAGCGGCGATGCCCCATTCAGTCAGGGATGTATGAATGGCCGGGCCCGAGTTGGTATTCCTATCAAGATCCAGTACAAGAACCGGGAACTGGCCTACTGTTATGTCAAATGATCCCTGGGCGTTGATGCCATGCATGCCTGTAAAATCAATGTTGAAGGCTGCGTTGTGTCCCGGTGGAGTGATGATGGAAGCAGTAACGGAAAAGCCTTGCTCTTCCATTCCGTTCTCATTAATAACTCCGAACATGGCTGAGTCGGCCTCAATTACAACGAAAGGGTCGCCGCTGGTGAGCAAACCCCATACATCATAGGCATCGGAAGATCCGATGTTGCGAACTGAAACAACGATATTGGCTGTTTCTCCCGGATCAAGCCTGCCATTGTTATTACCGTTGGGGTCGTTAATGGTGTAATCGACGTAGTTAAGCACTGGTGCATGCGCCTGAAAGACGGCATTGCTGGTCCAGGTAGTGTCATTGTCCGATGCCTGGATCTCAAAGATAATCTGGTGGCCGTTCGGAACATCCCCTGCAACCGAGAACGATAGCTCATCTGCAACAGTGGAAGACTGATTGGCGGCAATATTTCCAAAACTGGCAGTGTTGCTGACAAGGGTCACATATTCATCATCAGTGGCCAGTAAAGCGTTTACATTTTCGGCATCTTCGCTTCCTACATTTTTCAGGGTCAGCGACAACATTACAGTTTCTGCATAATCAAGCTTGCCGTTGTTATTACCGTTGGCATCGTTGATCTCATAACCACTGTTGATAATATAAGCACCATCGGGAGGAATAATCTGGATCTCCTGGTGATAGCGATAATAATTTTGTTTCGTAACAACAATATCTAACATAGCCGGAGGATATTGTGCAGGGATATAAATATCTACCGGAGCACCGGTACCATCTGCTGTTCCCAGCAGCACGCCGTCCACGGATAAGGCAATCAGAGCATCTTCGTCAGCAGTAACGGAAAACTGTTCCAGCCCTGCCAGCAATACAGCATCGTGAAGGACCGTTAAGTTTTGAGGGACTTCCGAATAGAGGCAGGTAAAAGCATCCCCATGGTGATGGAACAGGTGATAGGTAACTTCCTTGCTGCTTGTATTATACGGCCAGTTAGATTCCATCAGGAAGTATTTTCCAGCAGCATTGCCAAAAGCCGGCAGTTGGCCCCTGTACGCAGGAGCAGTGGTATAACCTGGCAGGAAATCCGGATACATATGATTATATGCTCCCCAGACGTAGGTATCGTTCACAAAGGAATAAGAAACTTCTGAAGCG
>DAOWEV010000149.1 GCA_030638325.1 Bacteroidales bacterium | reverse complement strand
ATTTTTTAGCCAGGCCAATGGCGTAGATCATCATTATCCGGTGGTTTATACACATGGCTGTGATTGCGGGGGGTTTGATGTGGCAGATTGTATTGCAGAGCACATGGTGAAAATCGATAATTTTGCTTCTGCATTTGTGGGAAATTCAAGGTACGGCTGGTTTATAGAAGGCACGACCGATGGCCCGGCTGAGCATCTTCACCGGGAATCGCCACATTGACGGTTTGCGGTTACAACCAAACGCCGGTATTGTGTGATGTTTTTATCTCCGATTACTGGACAGGGTATACGAGCATATGGGATGATCCCGGCAACTGGTTCAGTGGAGTTGTGCCGGATTCAAACTCTTTTGTCATTATTCCTGTGAATCCTGCAGGCAATCATTATCCTGTTTCAAGTGAGGGTATTACTATGCATTGCAAGGCCTTGCAGCTTGAAGAAGGCGCTCTCTTTACCGTGGGTATCAATGATACTTTAACCATTCACGGTAATTAAAAAACCATTAATTTTGCTGTCCGTTTAATTTGAGATTACTGATTGATGTCAGGCGCAGACACTATAACACACCCTGGTATAATTGAAAAAGTTGAGCAAAAAAAGATCCTGGTAAAGATCTATGCTCAATCGGCCTGTGCAGCATGCCATGCCAAAGGTATGTGTTCTGTTGCGGATATGGAAGAAAAGACCGTGGAAATTGCAAATTATCACGGCCACGCTCATAAAAAAGGAGATATGGTGACTGTCAGAATGGAAAAATCACTCGGCAGTAAAGCTGTGTTCCTGGGATACTTCCTGCCCTTCCTCCTCGTCATGGCCACACTGATCCTGGTTGTTTCAATAACTTCCATGGAAGGACTTGCGGGACTGCTTTCCTTATTGATCCTGGCCCCTTATTACCTGGCTCTCTATCTCTTGAAAGACAAACTTAGCAAGCAATTTACCTTCAGGATAGACTGACTTTTGTGATTTACAATTTACAATTTACTATTTATTATTTACTATTTATTATTCACGCTTCACCCTTCACTTCTCACATCTTCGGTCTTCGGACTTCCGACTTCTCTCAACTCTCATCCCTCACCCCTCTCTAAGTCCCTCCGTCCCTCAGTCCCTCCCTCGCTCTCTCAACTCTCAACTCTAAGCTCTCAACTCTCATCCCTCACGCTTCACGTTGAGTAAACAAATCCCCCATTCTATCATTTTTTAACGTAATTTTGCCCCCTTTTAAACAACTCAACCTAAAATTACGATGAAGAGATTTTTTCTTTTAAGCTTTGCTGCTTTTCTTATCTTAAACCTGGCGGCACAACAGACCAATGATCAACCAGATCTGGTGACTACTGCAACTTATTTTGACAAAACCCCTCCCTTGCGTGATATGCAGATAATTCTTCCGGGTGAACGTGACAGAAGCTGGAAAGATAATGTTATCCAAAATAAATCCATGGAAGAGGAGTTCAAGAATCAGCAAAAAGTCATGCCGGAGAACTTCACAGACCCGGTATTGCAAAGTGAATATAATGCATCCAGAGGGATACTTGGCCCCATCGTGAATCATAATGGAGTTGGTAATGTTAATGGTGTGGTTCCTCCGGATACTGATGGAGATGTGGGGCCGGCCCATTATTTTCAAATGATCAACCTCTCTTTTGCCATTTGGGATAAAAGTGGCAATCTTTTATATGGACCAGTGGATAACAGCACCTTGTGGAGTGGTTTTATCGGCCCCTGGACCGGAACGAATGACGGCGATCCGATCGTACTCTACGATGAACTGGCCGACAGGTGGATGGCATCGCAGTTTGCCATTAATACTTCCAACAATACTTACTGGCAACTGGTAGCTGTTTCGGAAACAGGTGACCCGCTGGGAGCATATTATCGTTATGCATTCCAGCTCCCGGCATTTAATGACTACCCGAAACTGGGTGTCTGGCCCGATGCATATTATGCTACATTTAATATGTTTGGAGGCTATACCAGGGTGGGTGTGGCTGCCTTTGAAAGAGATTCAATGCTGGTTGGAGCGCCTGCCCGTATGGTTTATTATAACCAGCCAGGGGGTACTTTCAGTATGCTTCCTGCTGATTTTGACGGCCCCCCGCCTTCCGCAGGAACACCTTGTTTCTTTGCCCATCTGCTGACATTCTCTTCGGGAAATTTAGAGATCTATGAATTCGACACCGACTGGAGCAATCCCGCCAATTCCAGTTTTACCTTATCAATAACTCTTTCACCGGCTGCATTTAACCCCAATATCAACGGAATTTCACAGCCCGGGACCAGTAGTAAACTGGATGCCCTGAACATGATGTTGATGTTCCGTTTGCAGTATCGTAATTTCGGCACACATGAAGTATTGCTGACCAACCATACGGTCAATGCCGGGGGCAGGGCCGGGGTACGCTGGTATGAGGTCCGCCGTGAAACAGGAGACTGGTATATTTACCAGGAAGGAACCTATTCACCTGATACAGAGAACCGGTGGATGGCCAGTATTGCAATGAATGGCAACGGAGATATAGCATTGGGGTATAACATTTCCAGCTCATCTACTTTTCCTTCGATATTTTATACCGGCAGGCAGGCAAATGATCCCCCCGGTACCTTGAACCTGCCTGAAATTGAAGTGATCGGTGGGACATATTCTCAAACCTGGATTTCCCGCTGGGGAGATTATTCCTGCATGTCGGTAGACCCTTCTGATGATTCAACTTTCTGGTTTACTGCAGAATACCTGAAAAATAACTGGAAAACCCGGATCATTGCCTTTGATTTCGGCCCGATCCTTCCGCCGGAAGTCAGTGCCGGAAATGATACGACAATTTGTGAAATATCGCCCTTTTTAACCAATGGTGAAGCATTTTACCAGCAAACGGTCCTTTGGGAGACTGCCGGAGATGGTTTTTTTGTTGACCCGTCAAAGGTGAATGCTGTCTACCTCAGGGGACAGGATGATGTTGTAAATGGTGAAGTGTCTTTATGGATAACAGCCTTCGGGTATGAACCGGGAAATGATGTCAGCGATACCATGAACCTGTACTTTGCGCGCATGGCAGTTGCTAATGCCGGGCCTGATACCATGATCTGTGTTGGAGAGTCAGTCCTGCTGTCCGGATCAGCCATGTATTATGATACCGTTTTCTGGACTACGGAGGGGGATGGGTCTTTTGATAACGATTCAATTTTAATGCCCGTTTATACACCAGGCCCCGGAGATGTCCAGAACGGATCTGTCAGACTTTGGCTAAATGCCTCCGACACCCTGCCATGTTCATCAATTACCAAAGACAGGATGACCCTCACAATAGATGAGTGTACCACTGTTCCTGAATTGCTTGCCGATGATATTGATCTGAGAGTTGTTCCCAATCCTACCACCGGCATTTTTACATATACTATTACAGGGAAAGGACAATACGATCTGACAATGACCTTGTTAAATACACAGGGGCAAATTGTTTTCACCCAGAAGCTCAAAGACCTTCCGGGAGAATATTCCAATACCATGAACCTGGGATACCTTCCCAAAGGAACCTATATCCTGAACATTACCGGCGCCGGAAATATAAAAACCAGTAAGATCATTTTCAAATAAGTGAGTTGGGCGGTTTGTGGGGGTTTGTTTCCCGATAATTAAACACCACATTTATATGGTGGATAATAGGAATTACAAAAAGAAACCAGGGCTTTAGCCCTTGGTTAATTAAGGACTGCCTGTGTTTTTAACTCATTTAGAAGTGTTCTAAACCAAATTGTTTTTACTTTTGCACACCTGTTTTAAACAGGAAAGTGATGGTTCGGTTTTAACCAATATTAAGGAGAATAAAGAAGTGAACGATGTATTGATTTTTGCTGTTGTTTCCCTGAGTGCCATTGGCGTTTCTGCAGCAGTCATCTTGTATGTTGTTGCGCAGAAATTCAAGGTCATTGAGGATCCCAGGATTGATATCGTGGAAGAAGAGCTTCCTGCTGCCAATTGTGGCGGTTGCGGCTTTCCGGGTTGCCGGAATTTTGCCGAAGCCCTTGTTAAAAAAGCTTCGAACGACAATAGTATTGAAGGATTGAATTGTCCTGTCGGAGGTTCTGATGTTATGAGCAAGGTAGCTGGGATTCTTGGACTGGAGGCATCAGAACAGGATCCTTTGATCGCCGTGATCAGATGTAATGGATCCAGGAAGAATGCGCCTAAGAAAGTGAATTACAACGGGCCTTCTTCATGCGCTTTTGCACATGCTTTGTCATCTGGTGAAAATGGATGCCCATACGGATGCCTGGGCCTTGGCGATTGTGTTGTCGCCTGCGATTTTGATGCCATTCACATGGATCCTGATACAGCCCTGCCGGTTGTAAATAATAAATGTGTGGCCTGTGGTGCCTGCGTGGTGGCATGCCCGAGGGATATTATTGAACTCAGGTTAAAAGGAAAGAAAGAGAAGAGGATCTTCGTATCCTGTATCAACCAGGAAAAAGGAGGCCCGGCCCGGAAAAACTGTTCGGTTGCATGTATCGGATGCGGAAAGTGTGTGCAGGTGTGTCCTTTCGATGCCATAACACTTGAGAATAACCTGGCATATATTGATTATGAAAAATGCAAACTCTGCAGGAAATGCGTCCCGGTATGCCCTACAGAAGCCATTCATGAGATCAATTTTCCTCCAAAAAAGCCAAAACCTGAAGTAAAAGCTGTTCAGGAGGTAAAGGTTGAAAAGAAAACCGGAGACGAAGAAGTCAAAAAGCTTGTACCGGTAACGGAAAAGAAAGAACCACCAGCCCCTGAAACCGATACCGAAAAGAAAAAAATAAAATCCAATATATAATACTACATTCAAAAGGTAAATCTGAAATCGTTATTCGTTAATCGATATTCGATATTCAAAAAAATCAAGATAAGAATTCAGTATATATTATGTTGCAGTTCAGCAAGTTTGAAACAAATTTAATCATTTACGCATTTAATCATTTACGCATTTTTGCTAAAATAGTAGTAGTACCGTAAAATTAAACCAACAGGATGTGTGCATTGAAAACATTTAAATTAGGAGGTGTCCATCCACCAGAGAATAAGCATTCGGCAGACAGGCCCATCGAGGTCTTTCCGATTCCGAAGCAGGTTGTCATCCCTGTGAACCAGAACCTGGGTGCTCCATCCAGTCCCCTAATAAAAAAAGGAGACATGGTAACGGCCGGACAGTTGATTGCCAAAGGAGAAGCATTCATCTCGTCGAATGTACATTCGTCCGTTTCGGGGAAGGTGTTGAAGATAGATAATATGATGGACCAAACCGGGTATAAAAGAATGGCCGTTGTGATCAATGTGGAGGGAGATGAATGGGATGGTTCAATTGACAAGTCGGACGATCTAAAGGAGCAGATAACTTTATCCAGGGAAGAGATCATTAAGAAGATCCATGAGATGGGGATTGTCGGACTGGGCGGCGCCGCTTTTCCGTCACATGTCAAGCTGATGATACCGGAGGGTAAAACAGCCGAATATTTGCTTATCAACGGGGTTGAATGTGAACCATATCTTACGGCTGATCACCGGCTGATGCTGGAAAAGGGAAAACAGATATTGATCGGTGCAAAAATCCTGATGAAGGGACTGGGTGTTGATAAAGCCATCATTGGTATTGAGAACAACAAGCCGGACGCCATAAAGCATATAACTGAGCTTGCGAAAGAATTTGATGATATCAAAGTACAGGCATTAAAAGTCAAATACCCTCAGGGTGGAGAGAAGCAATTGATCAAAGCTGCAGTTAAGAGGGAGGTGCCTTCCGGGAAATTACCTATCGAAGTGGGTTGTGTCGTAAATAATGTGGGTACCGCTTTTGCTGTTTACGAAGCCGTTCAAAAAAACAAACCTCTCATAGAAAGAGTTGTGACTGTTACCGGTAAAACGGTTAAGGAGCCATCCAACTTTTTGGTGAGGATCGGAACACCCCTTAACGAACTGATCGAGAAAAGCGGAGGTGACAAGGAAGCTACCGGAAAGGTGGTCAGTGGAGGGCCGATGATGGGGAAAGCCTTAAATTCGGTGGATGTTCCTGTAGTGAAAGGGACCTCCGGGGTGCTGCTTTTTAAAGAGGATGAGTCTGTACGAGTGGAGATGAAACATTGTATTCGTTGCGGAAGGTGTATTCAGGTTTGTCCGATGGGGCTGGAGCCCGTTTTACTGACACAGCTTTCCGAAAGAGGAAGATGGGAGGAGGCAGAGCAGGAAATGGTCATGGATTGTATAGAGTGCGGATCCTGCCATTATACCTGTCCTTCAGGAAGGCCCTTGCTGGATTTTCTTCGCCTCGGCAAAGCTAAAGTTGGCCAATTAATCAGAAACAGAGGGAAAAAATAAGATATGAATATGCTTACTATATCGGGATCTCCGCATGTACACGATGACAGCACGGTTAAGAAACTGATGTATGGAGTGGTTATTGCCATGATCCCGGCGATGCTGGTATCGTTTTATTTTTTCGGCCTGGGTGCAGTAAAAGTGACCCTGATTGCAGTCATTTCGTGTTTGTTCTTTGAATGGTTCATTCAGAAATATATCCTCAAAGTGCCGGTCACGATCAATGACGGTTCTGCTCTTATTACCGGTATCTTGCTGGCCTTTAACGTGCCCAGTAACCTGCCTGTATGGATCATCATCATCGGGGCCTTTGTTTCCATTGCTATTGCGAAGATGTCGTTCGGCGGATTGGGTAAAAACCCATTTAACCCTGCCCTGGTGGGCCGTGTGTTTCTGTTGATCTCTTTTCCGGTTCAAATGACTTCCTGGCCTGTTGCAGTTCCGTTATTTGGTGAAGCTCTCACAGATGCCATCACCGGGCCCACAACCCTTGGGTTCGTAAAAGAAAGCCTGAAGAGTGGGATGACTGTTGCAGAGGCCATGGCCGAAGCGCCTTCCTATATGCAGGAATTTCTTGGTTTCCAGGGAGGGTCTCTTGGAGAGGTCTCTGCTATTGCGTTGATTATCGGCGGTTTGTATATGCTTTTCAGGAAGATCATTACCTGGCATATTCCGGTTGCTTATATCGGGTCAGTAGTGATCTTTACAGGTATCCTGTGGTTTGTCAACCCTCAACAGTACTTAGACCCGGTATTTCACCTGATCACAGGCGGTATGCTCCTCGGTATATTTTTTATGGCCACAGACCTGGTAACCTCACCGATCAATACCAGGGGTATGTTGATATTTGGAGCAGGGGCCGGCATCCTTACCATCATCATCAGGATTTGGGGAGCCTATCCTGAAGGGGTATCCTTTGCCATCCTGATCATGAATGCATTTGTTCCCCTTATCAACAGAGGAATAAAACCCAAAAGGTTCGGAGAAAAAATAGTAAATAATAAATAATAAATATAAGTGATGGGCAAGAAAGAGTCAACCTTCATAAATATGGTGCTGGTTTTGTTTGTCATTACAGCAGTGGCATCGCTGGCTCTTGGCGGGATCTATAACCTGACCAAAGAGCCTATTGCACTGGCTAAAAAGGCCAAGCGGGAAAGAGCCATCAAGGAAGTTATTCCCGATTTTGATACCTTGATCAGCTACAAAGTTATGCCTGCAACAGGTAAGGATTCCGTAACCATCAGCCTCGGGTATAAGAACGACACACTGATGGGTACGGCTATTGCATCTTATTCGAATAACGGTTATGACCCTACCCAGATCCAACTCATGGTGGGCTTTTTACCAAATGGTATTATCAAGAACACATCGGTCACACAGCAAAAAGAAACACCAGGCCTTGGTGTGAAGATAAAAGATGCAAAATTCAAGAATCAGTTCATGGGAATAAATCCGGCTGAATTTAACCTGACAGTTACAAAAGACGGTGGGGATATAGATGCTATTACCGCCGCCACCATCACTTCCAGGGCTTTTTGTGAAGCAGTCCAACAGGCAAATGATGTTTACCAAAAGGAAGGAGGGAACAAATAATGAATCAATGGAAAAATTTTACCAAAGGCTTTGTTAAAGAGAATGCGGTCTTTATACTGCTGTTGGGACTGTGTCCAACCCTCGCGGTTACCTCATCAGCAGAAAACGGCCTCGGTATGGGCCTAGCCACAGCTTTTGTGCTGGTGGGCTCCAATATTGTGGTGTCCCTTATCAAGAATTTTATTCCCGATAAGGTTCGCATCCCGGCATTTATTGTCATCATAGCATCATTTGTAACCATTGTAGAGCTGGTCATGCAGGCATATTCCCCGGCCTTATTTGACGCCCTCGGTATCTTTATCCCGTTGATCGTTGTGAACTGCCTGGTTCTTGGCCGTGCAGAAGGATTTGCATCAAAGCAGGGCCTGGTTTCTTCAATAGTTGATGGAGTGGGCATGGGACTTGGTTTCACATATGCACTCTTCCTCCTCGGTTCAGTCCGTGAAATACTTGGGTCTGGCGCATGGATGGGTATGAAATTTATTCCCGGAGATGCAATCCTGATTTTCATCATGTCCCCCGGAGCATTTTTAGTCCTGGGGTATCTTATCGCATTGATCAACAAACTGAATAAAACAAACTAAAATCATAGATCATGGATTATTTCGTGATTATCATATCGGCAATATTCGTATCCAACATTGTACTGGCCCAGTTTTTGGGTATATGTCCTTTCCTCGGTGTATCAGGAAAGGTTTCTACTTCCCTTGGGATGAGTGGGGCTGTGCTGTTTGTGATGACGATAGCTACCATTGTCACCTGGCTGATCTATAATTATGTGCTGGTTCCTTTTGGGATTACATTTCTACAGACGATTACCTTTATCCTGATCATCGCTTCCCTGGTGCAGATGGTCGAGATCATGTTGAAAAAGATCAGTCCTCCTTTATTCCAGGCACTCGGTATCTTTTTACCCCTGATCACTACCAATTGTGCTGTACTTGGTGTAGCTTTGCTCACTGTAGGCAGGGAGTATAATCTGTTGCAGGGGGTCGTATTTGCTGTTGCAAGTGCGATAGGGTTCGGGCTTGCTATGCTGCTTTTCTCCGGGCTCAGAGAGCACATCGACCTGATGGAGGCCCCTAAAGGTATGAGAGGTGTTCCCATAGCATTGGTCACCGCGGGCATCCTTGCATTGGCTTTCATGGGTTTCTCCGGTATGGTTTAACTTTATAACTTTCAACTTTATAACTTTCAACTCTACAAGAATAATGCAGGTTAAATAGCTTCTTATAATAATATTTTATTAATTCCGGCAATGTCATCTAAAAGGATCATAGAATACGTAAATGTGGATATCTTCCAAAAGGAAACACTTGTTCTGAATAATGTCTCTTTTGAAGTAAATAAAGGCGAATTTGCTTACCTTATTGGCAAAACCGGGAGTGGTAAAAGTTCCATATTAAAAACCATTTATGCAGACCTTCCTGTTAAGTCCGGTATCGCAAATGTGGTTGGATATGACCTGCTGAAGATCAAAAACAAGGAGATCCCTTTCTTAAGAAGGAAACTGGGTATTATTTTTCAGGATTTCCAATTGCTCATCGACCGTACAGTTTATGATAATCTTTTATTTGTGTTGAAAGCTACCGGATGGAGAAATAAGAACCAGATGCGGGAGCGAATCCAGGATGTGCTGGAAAAAGTCGGGTTGGCAACAAAAGGATTCAAAATGCCCCATCAGCTTTCAGGAGGTGAGCAACAGCGAATTGCCATTGCCCGTTCACTTCTGAATGAGCCGGATATCATCCTGGCAGATGAGCCAACCGGAAACCTTGACCCTGAAACAGCCCGCGGGATCATGAAATTGTTGTTCGAGATCAGCAAGTCGGAAAGGGCTGTTTTGATGGCAACTCATAATTATTCCCTTTTCAGAGAATTTCCGGCCAGGACATTGAAATGCGAAGATGGGAAGGTAGTTGTGCTAAAAGACCAACCGGATCAGGCTTTCAGCGTTTGAGAAATTGTCGTAATTCTCTTTTAGCGCCTTTTCCCTGTTCTTTAAATGATCCGGGGTAAACTCTTTATCGAATAATTCAATAAGTTTCTGTTTCAACTCTCCGGGAGTATTTCCGGTTTCACAGGCACAATCAAGGGCAGTGCCTTTCAGCATGGCATCATTTACAAGACAGAACCTTCCATTGTAAAGAGTATTCAATAGCTTCAGTTTCAATCCCGTAGCCTGAAAAGTCACCAGTATATTAACATGTGCATTCCGGATCAGGTCAAACATCTCATCATCTACCGGATTGGCAATAAGCTTTATGTTAGGAGATGCATTAATAAGCCGTTTGATTTTTTCCTGCGGATTCATCCCTGCTACCACCAGGGGCAGATCAGTTCCATTAAATACTTCATTGATAAGGTAAATGGCCGCATACTCATTCTCAGGCACTTCGATGTTGCCATGGTACAAAGCATAGGCTCCTTTTCCCTCCCGGACAATTACATCATTATTGGCATGAAAGCTGGGCAGGTGAACCACTTTTTTACTTTTGAAATGACTTTGCAGGTATTTTGTATCCTGTTTGGAGACCACCAGCATCAAATCTGCATGACGAAGTACCCTCTGGTAAAGTTTCAATTTGAGACTTGCTGCAAGGAAATAGATTTTTTTTCTAAAGTTACTGTCGACCTTGAATAAATTAAAATAGTACCTATGCTCGATATTGCTTTCACGGTATATCTTCACCCTGCTTTTAAGCTTCCTGTCATCCAGGTAATAACAACTGTGCAATCCTTCAAAAAGAATGGGATGATCATCTTTCAGCAGGTTTGTTATCATCTCTTCCGACTTCCGGCTGCTCACAATATATGGCTTGGTGCTGAGGGCCGACAGGATACCGGTCTTTCTCGGGTAATAATGCACTTCAACACAATATTTATTCAATTCATCCGACCGGTCACGTCCGGGATATTCAATACAATGGAGGTGGATTTTTACGCCCAGTTGATGTAAGGTCTTAATCTTATAGAAAACATCGATGACCCCGCCATAATTTGGGGGATATGGGATGTCAAATGAAATGATATGAAGATGCTTTTCAGACATATTTCCTGTAAACATCGATCAGTGCTTTCTCTTCATTTTCCCAGCACAATTCTGCTGCCGCAAATTTAAGGTTTTCTTTCCACTTTTCCATTTGTCCGGGATCATTAAGCATATTCATGATCTTCCGGGCAAGGTGGGCAGGGTCATGATCCCCGGTGATTGCGCCAATATCATATTGTTCAATTATTTTTTTTATTTCTACCAGGGGAGAAGAAAGTACCGGAACACGGGCCTGGATATAATCAAAAAGCTTGTTGGGCAGGCTCAACCGGTAATTGATATTGGTTGCTTTGTCAAGGGTTAGCCCGATAGCTGCATGAACCGTATATTGATATAATTCGCCGAACGGTTGTCTGGGGATGAACATTACACTATTTTCCAGCTTCAATTCAACTGTCATTTCTTTGAGTTGCTCTATCACATCTCCACCTCCAATGATAACCAGGCTTGCATTCCTCACGTACTGCATGGCCAGAACAGCCTCCTCAGCGCCTCGCTGGATATTGATACCGGCACCCTGCAATAATACAATAGGATTTTTTTCGGGCAGGCCAAGTTCCTTCCTGGACTTCCGGATATGGTATTCTTTTGCGTAGGGTATGTTCCTTACCACTTTAACATCAACATGGTATTGATCCCTGAAAAGTTTTGCAATTGAATCGTTTACGGTAATCACGTCACGGAGCTTCGGGAAAATGCTTTTCTCTATTCTTTTCCAGACATTCCTGACAAACTTCCGGTTGACCAGTTCAGGCGTTTCTGTAAAATATTCATGACTGTCGTAAACGATTGGGAGTCGCTTTATCCTGGATATGACATAATTCGGCAAGAGTGTGTCCAGGTCATTTGAAACCAGTAGATTGGCCTTCCTGAATAACAAAAGAAAGAAAAGCCTGGTATTATATTCTGCATAAAAGAAAGGCCCTTTTTCGAACAGCAGGAACATCCTGTGAGTTTTGTACCTCCTGCTTTCCAGGGGCAGGCTATTCCTTTTTTTCCGGCCCACCAACAGCACCTTAAATCCCAGGTTTACAAGCGAATTACACACCCGGTCTACCCGCTGGTCAGTTGACAGATCATTGATTACAGATACGATAACTTTTTTCAATAGCCCGGATGAATTAGTGTCCACTAATGATCATGAGAATGTAAATATAACTATAAACTCATACATTTATTTTATCTTTGGTGAAAAGGGGAGATATTAGAGTTGAGAGTTGAGATTTGAGATTTGAGAGAGAGGGTGAGGGGGCGAGGGGGCGAAGGGGCGACTGGGCGACTGGGCGACTGAGGGACTAAGGGACTGAGGGAGTGGTGAGAGACAGAAGTCGGAAGACGGAAGACGGAAGACGGAAGACGGGAATGGTTGACGGTTGACAGTTACAGTTAACAGTAAACAATGAATAGTTAACAATGCGAGTCAGGGGTTGAGATTTTATTTAACCACGAAGATGGTATTAAACGGGTAATTCTAAAGTCCTTAGTGTGACTTTGTCCCGATAGTTATCGGGATCCTTTGTGATCCTTTGTGGTAAAAAAGCATTTTCTATACTTGATTTGCGTTAACAGTAAACAGAAGACTGAAGAAGGGGTGAAAGTTGAGAGTCCGAAGGCGTGAGCATTTAATAGTAAATAATAAATAATAAATAGTAAATCCCCAGGGGGTTGACCATAGTTTTAATTTGATACAGCTGATGAGAATTGAAGAGGGTGTTTCTTTGAAACCTTATAACACTTTTGGCATTGATGTCACTGCCGGCAGGATGGTGCATCTTGATACTGAAGAAGAAGTGAAAGACTTTATTTCTTCCGGCCACCCTCGCAAGGAACCTTTATTGATCCTTGGAGGGGGCAGCAATATACTCTTTACAAGGGATGTGCCGGGGACAGTTTTAAGAATTAACACCAGGGGAATAATTGTAGAAAGAGCAGATGATCAGCATATCCACGTAAGGGTTTCGGCTGGAGAAAACTGGGATGATTTTGTGAACCATTGCACCCGGAATGGCTGGTATGGCTTTGAGAATTTATCAATGATCCCGGGACTTGTGGGAAGTGCCCCAATCCAAAACATTGGCGCTTATGGGGTTGAATTAAAAGATCATTTTAACAAGCTGGAAGCCATAAATATTGAGAGTGGAGAACTGCGGGTTTTCACCCGGAAGGATTGCCGGTTTGGATACAGAAGCAGTATTTTCAAGAAGGAACTGAAGGGTTCCTGGATAATCCTTGCGGTGACTTTCAGTTTGAACAAAAATGCAGTATTCAGTTTGTCATACGGT
>DAOWEV010000034.1 GCA_030638325.1 Bacteroidales bacterium | reverse complement strand
TGAAGATATTGAAGCATGGCAGTTGGCCAGGGAATTAACTCGAAAGGTCTAAGGCTATGAACAAAGTCAACGAAAGAAAGGTAACCCTGAACGGTGAACTCTGAACCTGTGAACGCTTACATAATATCTTTACAGTTTTTTTAAGAAATAAAGTCAAAGCAAACCCTAACTCACAATATGTCAGTATTTATTAGATACATTTTTCTGATAATAGCCCTGCTTGTTCATGTTGTGTCGGCAGCACAGCAAGGGCAGGAGGAACTGATACAATTCTCAGGGGTGGTGGTTACCAGTGATAGCCTGAAGCCGGTACCTTATACTCACATCATTGATAAAAGCAGCGGATTTGGAGCTGTCAGCGACTACTTTGGCTATTTTTCATTCGTTGCAAGGAAAAATGATACCATTGTATTTTCATCCATGGGTTATAAAAAAACCGAGTTTATTATTCCGGATACAATCCTCGGCAAAAGATATACTATTTTTCAGGTGTTGGCCACAGATACTATTTACCTGAGTGAAACCGTTATTTACCCATGGCCTACAAAAGAGCAGTTTAAAGATGCTTTTATGAACCTGGAATTTCCGGACGATGACCTGGAGATTGCTATGAGGAACCTGAAAAAAAGTGAAATGAAGGAACGGGCTGATGCCATACCTATGGACGGCAGTTTGAATTATAAATACTACATCGACAAGACAACAAGTAAATATTACTATGCCGGGCAGTTTCAACCGATCACTATCCTGAATCCGTTTGCCTGGGCACAGTTCATCAAGGCCTGGAAGGATGGGAAATTCAAACGAAAGAACAAATAGGCTGAATCACTAATTTATGAGATATAAAATACCTCTATCGATACTTCTCATTCTTTTTCTTGGCATTATCAATGTCTATGCTCAAAAATATGCCACGGTGGCCGGAAAGATTACAGATGAAAATGGAAATCCGATCGAACTGGTCAATGTAGCAGTAGTCGGATATTCTGCCGGAACAACTACAGATGCTGCAGGAAAATATGAGATGAGGGCCCCTGCAGCCAAAGAAATCTTCATCGACTTTTCTTTCATTGGATTTGAAAGCCGGCAGTTTAAGCTCACCTTGCTGGAGAACGAGTACCGGAAGATCAATATCACCTTAAAAGTTGCTACTACTGAATTACCGGGCTTTGAAGTCAGGGATGAACAGATCAGGAACACCAACTACATCCGGCTGGATCCCAAAGAAGCTAATTTCATACCAACCATATCAGGAGGTGTTGAAGATCTGTTGATAACGCTTCCGGGAGTTTCTTCCTCCAATGAGTTAAGCTCACAATACTCTGTCAGGGGAGGTAACTTTGACGAAAACCTGGTGTATGTGAACGGGGTTGATATCTACAGGCCATTCCTGATCAGGGCCGGACAGCAGGAAGGGCTGAGTTTTATTTATCCCCAGTTGGTATCTTCTATCGTCTTTTCTGCCGGGGGATTTGACGCCAAATATGGTGACAGGATGTCATCGGTACTTGATATTCAGTACAGGAGACCAACCTCTTTCGGGGGCTCGGCCATGATCAGTTTTCTGGGTGCCCAGCTTCACCTGGAAGGAATTAGTAAAAACAAACGATTCACCTACCTTGCCGGTATCCGGTATAAAACCAATCAGTATTTCCTGAATGCAATGGATACCAAAGGGAGCTATAAGCCCAACTTTACCGATGCCCAGGCAGTACTGACCTATAGAATATCAGAGAAGCTTGAATTATCGTTCCTGGGTCACTATTCCAATAACTCATACCGGGTGGTACCGGAAACCCGTGAAACCGATTTCGGTACTTTTTCGGAGGCATTTCGTTTAAAAGTATATTTTGACGGCCAGGAAAGAGACCTTTTCAAAACATATACCGGGGCCCTCACCCTGGACTACCAGCCCCGCGAAAACCTGGATCTTAAATTTATTGTATCATCCTTCCGGACACAGGAAAGTGAGACTTTCGACATCATGGGACAATACTGGATCGGCCTGTTGGAGAATGCATTAGGGGATGAGCAATTTGGAAATGTTGTGGCTGTACAGGGAGTGGGGACACACCTGGATCATGCCCGGAACTATCTGGATGCTATTGTTTTTAATGTTGAGCACAAAGGATCATTGAGCAGGCCTGAAAGCTTTATCCAATGGGGTATTAAATACCAGCACGAGATCATGGATGACAAATTCAATGAATGGGAGCTGATTGACTCGGCCGGGTATTCCATCCCTAATCCTGCTACAAATATCGGTGGTTTTACCTCGCCAAAACAACCCTTGGATCTGTACTATTCTGTCAGTGCAAGAAATAAGATGAATACCAACAGGTATGCTGCCTTTGTTCAGGACTCATGGGACTTTGAAGCAGGTACCAGCAATATTTCCCTGACAGCAGGATTGAGAGGAGCCTACTGGGATTTCAATAATGAGTTTGTCCTCAGCCCAAGAGCTACGATAGCATTGAATCCGCACTGGAAAAAAGATATTGTGTTTCGTTTCTCCACAGGATATTATTACCAGCCGCCCTTTTACAAGGAAGCACGTGACCTTCAGGGCAACATTAATCCCGACATCAGGGCCCAGAAATCCATTCATTTTGTGTTGGGCAGTGATCTCAGCTTCATGGCCTGGAGCCGTCCGTTCACCTTTACCACTGAGGTCTATTATAAACATTTGGATAACCTGATCCCTTATATTGTCGATAATGTAAGGATCCGTTATTATGGGGAAAACATTTCTCATGGATATGCCACCGGTATCGACTTTAGAATCAACGGGGAATTCATTAAGGGAATAGAATCCTGGGCCAGTCTTTCCATAATGAAAACCATGGAAGATATTGAAGGAGATTATTATTATGATTATTTTAATGAATCGGGCG
>DAOWEV010000109.1 GCA_030638325.1 Bacteroidales bacterium | reverse complement strand
CGTATTTCAATATAATGAATGTTCATATTCACCGCATAATGCCATAGAAGCCACTTTTGCGGACGGAAACATATTCAGGCACAATAACTGTAATTACAGCCATTACGGGCTCTGGCTCGGCTATTCATTTAACACCCTGGTCGACAGCAACGAGATCATCGGCAACCAGCACTCGGGCATCGCCATCGACAGGGGATTTAACAATGTTATAACAGGTAATGATATCAATGAAAATCCAGTTGGGGTCGAACTGTGGGAGGGTGATCCCATTCCCCCATACCAGAATCAGTATTCGCATGATTATCGTATTGTGAACAATACATTCGATGGGAACCGGGTTGCTATTCAGTCAATTAACACTGAACATATGATCGTCGATAGCAACCAGGTAATTTATAACAATGATGGCATTGTGCTGGAAGGCCTTTCATCAGAGGATACTATTAGTAACAACTCATTTAAGAACACAACTTTCTACCATATTAATAACAAGAGCCCGGACGATATTCCTGCTCCCGGGAATACATTTTTTGCACCCGATGAAGACTTTATAAATTGCAATATATTTGATATGAACGATGACCCGGCTTCCGGGGAAGTCATTTATGCCCCTTTTTCATTTGGCGATATTCCTGTGATCAGCAATGAGCTGAAAGATGACCTGGCCGAGGAGCCTGCCAGGTGGTATGCTTACCCGGAGATGTGCTGGTGGTATGATTCCAGCCTGGCCACTACGGTTCAATGGGATTATTCCGATAAGGTTGTCGGAGCTGCATCGGCCTTTTGTGAAACAGGGAATGGCTGGGATATCGGGCTACATTACTGGCCTGACGGAGATACCATTACTTCCTGGTTCCTGACAGAACAGGACACCTTGAAGTTCTGGCTGAAGACAACCAACAACACCGGATACGGTTTTCAGTTTCATCATATCAGGGTAGGAAATAATTGCGGAGGTTATTATAAATATTCCGGTTCGGCCAATGTTCTGAATAGTGCAATGGGTAACTGGATTCAAGTTAACATGCCGCTCGCAGGTGGAGGAACCCCCTACTATGTCAGGTCGCAGGTTGGAGATATCTCATTAGAGGATATCAGTTATGTATCTATTCATGCAGATACCTGGGATGTGGGTTTTGAGATCTGGCTTGATGGGGTTCATTTTACCTCAATTTATTCTGATATAGAAGAGTTAGCATATGAAGGAGGAATTCAATGCTATAACTATCCCAATCCTTTCTATACAAAAACAACATTTTTACTTAGCCTTCCTGAAGGCACAGAAATAGATATGGTCATTAGCGATATAACCGGAAGAACTGTCAAAAGACTTCATCTGGAATATAAAACAGGTGGTATCCATAGCATTGAACTGGCAATGGATGAGCTGAAACCAGGATTATATTATTATACTGTCATTTCCCCCACCCGGTTGCTTACCAAAAAGATGATAAAAGTCAGATAGGTATTGAAACGATCATTTTTCCTGAAAATATAGCTTTCAAACAGTCAATGTTCGATTCTAATGAATTTCATTATTTTTGCAGACCGATTTAACAAACACATAAACAAATAAACAAATAAACAAATAAACGAATAAACAAATAAACACATGTACAATAAACAAAGTAACACAAGGCAACATACTCATTCATTTGGTGGTTTTATTTTACTTCAGGCAATTGCATTATTGCTTCTGATTGGGAACACCGGCTACGGACAGGAAAGAATTCCGGAAATAACAGCTATGGAATTACAGCGGGATGTTTTTTACTTTTCTTCGGACCTGTTGAAAGGCAGATATCCCGGTACTCCTGAAGATGACCTGGCTGCTGAATACATCAGAAATCAATTTCAAAAAGCAGGCCTGACCTTGTTATCTGATGATGGATTTCAACACTTTAATATAGTCACAACGGTGGAGGCCGGAAACAGGAATAGTTTGCGTATTGCAGATTATGAAGCCGTCATGAAAGAGGATTTTATACCACTGGCTTTTTCAAAAAATGATCATATCTCGGCCGGGGTGGTTTTCGCCGGATATGGGTTTGAGATTGATGAGGACTCCCTGCAATGGAATGACTATGAGAATATTGACGTTCAAAATAAATGGGTGTTAATATTGCGTGGAGATCCCGAACTGGAAGATCAGGAAAGCTTGTTTATTTCCTATTCGGCCGACCGTGACAAGGTGTTGACAGCCAGGGATCATGATGCTGCAGGGGTATTGTTGGTTTCAGGTGTTGAATACGACAGTAAAGATAAGCTGGAAGAGCTTCATTTTGATAAGACTTTGTCGAATGCCGGAATTCCCGTAATTCATATTAAAAGGCATATCGCCGATAAGATACTTGAAGAGACAGGGGAAAATATCGGACAGATTGAAACGCTTTTGAATGATACGCTGAGGCACTTCTCATTTGATCTTTCCGGAAGAATTGATGCTTCTACCGAGATCATACTTCAGGAAGTGCAAACACAAAATGTGATAGGTATGGTAGAGGGCAATGATCCAGATTTTCTTGAAGAATATATTGTTGTCGGCGCTCATTACGATCATCTTGGCTTAGGTGGGCCGGGATCCGGGTCGAGGGTTCCTGATACCCTGGCTGTTCATAATGGAGCAGATGATAATGCTTCGGGAGTTGCAGGTGTTATTGAACTGGCATATAAAATATCTGCGAATAAGAAGAAATTAAAAAGAAGCATTATCTTCATTGCTTTTGGTGCTGAAGAGATGGGATTGCTGGGATCTGCATATTTTGTTAAAAATCCGCCTGTAGATCTGGTTTCTATAAAAGCCATGGTGAACCTGGATATGATCGGAAGATTGGATAAGGAAAAGAGGGCCGTGATGGTTGGAGGTACCGGTACCTCTGAAGAAACGGAATCCATTCTGCATAAGCTTAATAAAGAACAACTTAGCTTATCTTTTTCACCGGAAGGTTACGGGCCTTCCGATCATGCGTCCTTCTACGGTGAAAACATCCCTGTCTTCTTCTTCTCCACAGGCGCTCATATTGATTACCATACTCCGGATGACGATGCATATAAACTAAATTATTATGGAGAGAAAGATTTACTGGAATATATAGATAAACTTCTTATGTACCTGTCGGGTATGGAAGAACCGCTTACTTTTAAAGAAGCCGGGCCGAAGAAACGATCCGGAAAAGGCTACCGGTTTAAAGTTACCCTTGGAATTATGCCTGATTTTACTTCTACCGAAGAAAATGGCCTGGGCGTTGGAGGTGTGAACAAAGATGGTCCGGCTTACAGTGGAGGAATGAAAAAGGGGGATCTCATTGTTGCTATGGACGGTAAACCTGTTACCAATATTTACGATTATATGAACCGCTTGAAAAAGCTGAAACCTGGTCAGACAATTACTGTGGATATTATCAGGCAGGGTGAAAAGAAAGTGCTAATCATACAATTGTAAGAATGTTTGAACTCTTTTTCCGTGAGTTTCTCTGGAAATTTTTAAAATTCGGGATTGTTGGCTTCTCTGGTGTCTTCGTGGATTTTGGAGTGACTTATATATGTAAGGAACTCCTGAAGATACAAAAATATGTATCCAATTCCATCGGATTTACTGTTGCCGCATCCACCAATTATGTTCTGAACAGGATCTGGACATTTCAAAGCCATGATCCGGACATTGGGCTTCAGTATACACAGTTTCTTATTATCAGCCTGATCGGCCTGGTAATCAACAATACCATTCTGTGGCTGATCATCACACGGTTCAAGTTGAATTTCTACATATCCAAAATCTTTGCCATTGCAGTTGTAACTGTTTGGAATTTTCTGGCAAATTACTTTATTACTTTTGCTGGCATTTAAGGTTAAAATTAAAAGTTAAAAGTTGAAAGTTGAGTTCACTCCGAAAAGTCATTTTTGACAGAATAATG
>DAOWEV010000010.1 GCA_030638325.1 Bacteroidales bacterium | reverse complement strand
GACGGGAGACCGAAGACGGAAGTTGTTAGGAAATAAACGAATAAACGAATAAACAAATAAACGAATAAACGAATAAACAATCAATAAATAAACAAACCATGACCGACATCTTCTCCAAAATAGCAGCCATCAGAAAAGAAAACAAACTAGCTGCTTTGTGTATCGTTACCCATACTGAGGGCTCCACGCCCAGAAAAGCCGGATCCAAAATGATCGTTTATGAAAACAGGGAGATCACAGGATCTGTGGGAGGGGGTAAATTTGAACTCCAGGTAATTGAAGAGGCGCTCACCGCAATCCGGAAAAATGCAGTTAAAAAACGTACCTACGACCTGGGAATTGACAGTGACTCAGAATGCGGGGGAGTGGTAGAGGTCTATATCGAACCCATTGCATCAGAATACAAGCTTATCATCTTCGGATACGGGCATGTTGGCCGGGCTGTTGCAAAAGTTGCCCGGAATTTTGGCTTCAGGATCACCGTGGTTGATAACAGGGAACGTAAGGGCGATGAAGAAAAAGAAGATGAATTTGATATCATCCGGAAGGATTACTCCGAAGTCATGAAAGAGCTTCCTTTTGATCAGCATACTTTCATCATCGTAGCAACATCCGAGCATGCCTTCGACGAAGAAGTAACTGCCATGTGTGCCAAAAAACCTCATGCCTACCTCGGCATGATCGGAAGTATTACGAAAGTGGACAAAGCCAGGAGATATTTCCTTGCAAATAATTTATCTGAAGCAGAAATCAACTCCATCGATATGCCGATCGGGATAAAATTCAATGCCCAGACGCCTGATGAGATCGCTATCAGCATCATAGCAAAGTTGATCGATGTAAAAAATTCATTAAAAAATCAATGACCGGGTACAGTCATAAAATCAGGTTTGTCTTAGATGGGAAGATCCTTGAGGTTGACTTCAATGACGGCAGATACAGCCCGGCTCTGACCGTCTTGAATTATCTCCGTTCACTACCTAATCACCGGGGAGTCAAAGAGGGCTGTGGTGTCGGCGATTGCGGCGCTTGTACGGTGGTGCTGGGTGAACTGGCCGGGGATGACTCCATTTCATATAAAGCAGTTAATTCATGCCTGCTTTATCTGCCCATGCTCCAGGGAAAGCAATTGATAACTGTTGAGAATGTTGCAGGAGAACATGAATTACATCCTGTTCAGCAAGCAATGCTTGAGGAAAACGCCAGCCAGTGCGGATATTGCACACCCGGTATTGTGATGTCGATGTTTGCTTTGTACAAAAACCACCATCAACCATCCCTTAAAGCAGCTTCCGATGCCCTGACCGGGAATCTCTGCCGATGTACCGGTTACCAGCCCATCCTGGATGCTGCCATGAAAGCATGCACAAACAATGGCATTGATCATTTCTCTGCATCGGAAGCAGACACCGTTCAATTGCTAAAACAGATAAGAAGTGATGATCCACCCGGAATTGAAGGAGTTACATCTTATTTCCGGCCTTCCAGCCTGGAAGCTGCCCTGGATCTAAAGACCCGGTTTCAGAATGCAATATTTATTGATGGCGCTACTGATATTGCTTTCCAATTAGCCGGACAACCTGAATATCTGATTGATCTCTCGGGGATCAGCGATTTGAAAACTTTCAGTAAAGATGAACAATACCTGTATTTTGGCGCCGGCCTGACCATTGAAGAGGTCAGGGCCCATACTGAAGATCATTTACCTGCTATTTCAAAGATACTGGAAGTGTTTGGCTCTTTGCAAATTCGTAACAGGGCTACCCTCGGTGGCAACATCTGCTCTGCCTCCCCCATCAGTGATGTATTACCGGTATTATTTTCCAGTGAAGCCACTGTGGAGCTCCTGTCAAAGAAAGGAAAACGGGAGTTGGCTGTGGAAAAATTCATAAAGTCATACCGGGAGACCAGGATCAATCCGGATGAGATCCTGACTGGGGTCAGGATACCGGTACGAGGTGAAAACACAATATCCTGGTCATCTAAAGTATCCAACAGGCAAGACCTTGACATTGCCACCGTGAATGCCGGCTTCCGCTTTATCATGGGGCAGGATGAATTGGTCAGTCAGGCCATCCTGGCATTCGGAGGACTGGCAGCAACCACAAAACGGGCCATCAAAACAGAAAATTTCCTGGTCAACAAAAAGCTGGATGAAAAAACCATCAGGCAGGCATCTGAAATACTGTACCATGAATTCGAACCCATTTCCGATGTCCGTTCCGATTCAGCATCAAGAAGGATCCTCGCCAGGAACCTGCTGCTGAAATGCTATATAGAATATCTAAATCCGAATTTCTAATCCCGATAGCTATCGGGATAAACAATACCAAATGACAAAAGCACAAAATTTAAAACCGTATATTCTGTATGAAACCCTTTGTTTTGAACATTTGGTTATTTGAGCTTTGAATTTGTTTTCCCGATACCTATCGGGATTAGGATTTGGAGCTTAGGATTTGGAACTTAGGATTTATGTAAAGAAAACAATCGTAGCCAATGAATTATGCAGCAAAGACATTCCATACAGTATAAATCAGACACAGATCCGGTCCATGAAAGTGCCCTCAGGCATATTACAGGAGAAGCTGTCTATATCAATGATATTCCGGTAAATGATCAAATGCTTCACGGTTTCATTCTAACTAGTACTATCGCATGCGGTAAGATCATATCCATGGATGTTGAAAAAGCAAAAATGCTGGACGGTGTTCATGCCATTTTATCTTACAAGGATATTCCGGGCATTAATCAAATGGGCCCTGTTGCAGATGATGAACTTTGCCTTGCAGAAAAGGATGTTGATTTTATTGGAAAAGCCATACTGCTGATAGCTGCCGAAACAACAGAAATTGCTTTAAAGGCTTCCCGGTTGATCGATATTGAATATGAGCGATCAGAACCTGTTCTTGTCTTAGAGGATGCCATCCGGAAAGGCCTTCTCATCATACCTCCGATAGAGATATCAACCGGAGATGCAGATAAGGCTTTAAGTACCTCAAAACATACCCTCAAGGGGGAATTACGAACAGGCGCACAGGAGCATTGGTATCTTGAAACCCAGACATGTCTTGCAATCCCCGGAGAAGATGATGAGATGGGGATATTCAGTTCTACCCAGCATCCATCTGAGACACAAGCCATTATTTCAAGAATCCTGAAAATACCGAAAAATAATATTTCCGTAGAGGTGAGAAGGATCGGAGGTGCCTTCGGTGGCAAAGAAACACAGGCAAACCATTTTGCAGCCTGGGCTGCTTTGCTGGCCCATCACACAAAAAAGCCAGTTAAGATCCATATGAATCGCATCGACGACCAGAAGATAACAGGAAAACGGCACAGATCTATAAATAATTATGAAGTTGGTTTTTCGGATGATGGTACTCTGACTGCTCTGAAAGTAGCAATAAACCTGGATGCAGGCTCCTCCACAGACCTTTCCAGGGCCATCCTGCAACGGGCTGTATTCCATATCGATAACTGCTATTTTATTCCGAACTTAAAAGTAAACGGTCAGGCCTGGAAGACAAACCATCCTTCGAATACGGCTTTCCGCGGTTTCGGAGCCCCCCAGGCCATGGCCGTCATAGAACAGATTATCGATAAAGTCGCCAGGTATCTTTCAAAAGACCCCCTTGAAGTCAGGTTTCAGAATTTCTACCGGCTATCCACGAATAATATCACCCATTACGGGCAAATTATCGAAAACAACCGCCTGATTGTTTTATATGAACAGTTGGTAAAGAGTTCGGCCTATGTTGAAAGAAGAAAAAGTATCAATGAATTCAACAAAGCCGGTTTACATTATAAAAAAGGACTTGCACTGACCCCCGTAAAATTTGGGGTCTCCTTTACTGCATCCTTTCTCAACCAGGCAGGCGCCCTGGTCAATATTTATACCGATGGAACAGTGCTTGTAAGTCATGGAGGGATTGAGATGGGCCAGGGACTGCACACCAAGATCATGCAGGTTGCGGCAAGTGAACTCGGGATCGGCCGGGAATACATAAAAGTTGACCCCACCAATACTTCCAAAGTACCTAACACTTCTGCTACAGCTGCTTCTTCAGGAAGCGATTTGAACGGAATGGCCGTAAAGAATGCCGTCGAAAAATTAAAAAAGAGACTGGCTGAAGTATTTGTAAACGAATACAATGAAAAGAAATCCGGGGAACTATCTGTTATTGAAGACATCCGGTTCTCCGGTAACTTTGTCTCAGATAATGAACATCCTGAAAGAAAGATCAGTTTTGAAAAGCTGGTGAAAAAGTCATATAAAAAACGGGTCAGTTTAAGCGCCACAGGATTTTATAAAACACCGGGTATCTATTACGACAGAACCAGCAGTAAAGGCAACCCATTTCACTATTATGCATTTGGCATGGCCGTTTCGGAAGTGTTGCTGGATACCCTCACAGGGCAGTTTTCAATCTTAAGGACAGACATTCTTCATGATGCCGGGAATTCCATCAATAAAAACATCGATAAAGGACAACTCAGCGGAGGATTTATACAGGGAGTTGGCTGGTGCACTACTGAGGAGATCAAATGGGATGAAAACGGCCATTTGTTGAACCATTCACCCGATACCTATAAAATTCCTACTATCAGGGATATACCTGAGGATTTCAGGATCAGTTTTCTGCAGAATGTACCCAATCCGAATACCATAAAAAAGAGCAAGGCCATTGGGGAGCCCCCGTTCATGCTGTCATTCTCGGTATGGCTGGCCATCAAGGATGCCATCTCAGCAGTGGGGGATCATCGTTTTGAACCGGAATTCTCACTGCCTGCTACAAAAGAGCTTATCCTGAAATCTATCGAAGACATCAGGAAGAAAATGACTGCATAAACAGCATGAGTTTATTTGAAGATGAATATAAAACCATTGGGAGGCTCTCTGAAGGATCCTACAAAGAGAAAGGCAGCAAGTTCCTGGCATTTGCCCTGCCCGCAAAATCTGAGGAGGATATTAAGGAGCATCTGGGCAGGCTCCGGAAGGAATACCACGATGCCCGTCATCATTGCTACGCTTACCGGCTTGGATCCGATAAATCAGCGTATCGCTATAATGATGACGGCGAGCCATCCGGTACGGCCGGGAAGCCTATTTACGGCCAGATCCTTTCATACGACCTGACAAATATCCTGATCGTGGTCATCAGGTATTTCGGCGGCACGAAGCTGGGTGTAAGCGGTCTGATCAATGCTTATAAGAGTGCTGTCAGGGATGCACTTGAGGAGGCTCAGATCATTTCAAAAACAATTAAAGACATCTATTCCATTCGCTTCGAATATCCCTTGATGAACGACATCATGCGGATCATTAAAGATGAAGACCTGCAAATCGTCAGACAGGATTTCCAGTTGAGTTGTGAGATTGATCTGGGTGTCAGAAAAAGCCGGTCGACACGAATCCATGATAAGTTTGCCGGAATTCATGGGGTTCAGATCGAATATCTGAGGACGGTGTAGGGCTTGTTTGATTTACAATTTACAATTTACAGTTTACAGTTTACAGTTTACGATTTACGATCAACGAAGTATCAATTAACGAATAACGATTAACTATTAACAATTTACAACCAAACGAATAAACGAATAAACAAATAAACGAATAAACGAATAAACAAGCTTCCATCAACCCGGATAACAAGGGTAATCGGTATAACCAGCCGGACCGGTGGTATAGAAGGTATTTTTATCGGGGTTTGCGAGAGGCGCATTAATTTCAAATCGGTGTACCAGGTCCGGGTTTGCAATAAAGGGAATTCCGAAGGCAACCAGGTCGGCATCCCCATCCCCAATCACCTTATTGCCCGATGCCCGGGTAAATCTTGTGTTGATTATGAGCGTTCCTTTGTACAAAGGGCGGTAACGCCTCGCTATATGCGGCTCTGCAAAAGGCACCTCAGACACATCTGTAAACGGCTCGGAAAGATGCAAATAGGCCAGGTCATATGCATTCAGCTTCCCGGTAATGTAGTCAAATGTAGGGATTGTATCTTCTGTTATGGTCATGCCATGATAAGCGTAGGCCGAAGGGTTCAGCCGCAGGCCAATCCGGTTTTCGGGTATCTCTTTTTTCATTTCATCCAATACTTCAAACAGTATTCGCGCCCGGTTTTCAATTGACCCTCCATATTCATCCGTCCTGATATTTGAACATGGAGCAAAAAACTGATGCAACAGGTAACCATTTGAAGAGTGTATTTCCACTCCGTCAAATCCGGCTTTAACTGCATTTGAAGCTGCCGTGGCATAATCAGCAATAATTTGTTTTATTTCCTGCCTGCTCAATTCTTTGGGTGTGACAGTAGGTTTATATCCTTTGGGTGTTTTGGATTTATGACCGGGGTTTATGGGTGAGGGAGCAACAGGCAGATCACCGTTCAGAAAATCCGGATGCGATAATCTGCCAACATGCCAAAGCTGAATGAAAATCTTACCCCCTGCTTCGTGTACAGCAGTTGTGACCAGTTTCCAGGCTTCCACCTGCTCTTCAGAATAAATCCCCGGGATATTCAGATATCCAACGGCCTGTTTTGATATCGGAGAGCCTTCTGTGATGATCAGGCCGGCACTTGCCCGTTGCCGGTAATATTTCGCAATAAGCGCTGTGGCATTATGTCCGGGATTATCAGCCCTGCTTCTCGTCATTGGAGCCAGCACAACCCTGTTGTTAAGCAGCAGGTCACCCATGGTATATGGTTTTAGCAGATTTTGTTTTTCCATAAAATCAAAG
>DAOWEV010000038.1 GCA_030638325.1 Bacteroidales bacterium | reverse complement strand
AATATCCAATGATATCATCAACAAAGTGAAAGGCGTAAACCGGGTAGTTTATGATATCAGCTCCAAGCCACCTGCTACTATAGAGTGGGAGTAATATTCTTTTGGGTTTGACGTTTTTATTGGGTTATGTGGATGGGAACTAAAGTAATTTACAATTTACAGTTTACAATTTACAATTTAAAATTCCGGTATTCAGGAATACATTATGCTTAAGAAAATCATTGCTTTTATACTGTTGGCTTATTTTATTTCATGTCAGTCTGCTGACAGCTATGGCCAGGTGACCATTCAAAAGTCGGAGGTGGTCAAGGAAATAAATGGCAAACAATATTATGTTCATTTGGTAGAACAGGGACAAACCCTTTATTCCATATCCAAAGTTTATAATGTATCTGTTGATGAGATCATCTTTGAGAATCGCGGGGCGGCGGATGGGCTGAAAGTCTATCAGACATTGAATATACCGATGGTAAGCAGGGATGTGGCTATTCACAATAAACTGAGGGCAGGGAATCTTGATTTTGTCTTTCATATTGCGAGGGGGGATGAGAACCTAACTGATATTGCAGACATTTATGCTGTTCCAAAAAGCGATCTTCGGGCAGCTAACCCTGGTATTCAAAATGTCCCCCGTCAGGGACAATACATTAAGATTCCTGTGAGAAAGAAGAAAACCAGGGAAACTTTTGAAACTGAGGTAATCAGCCATCTTGTAATGCCCCAGGAAACATTTTACAGCATTTCGAAAAAATACCATGTTTCCATTGACAATCTGAAGGCAGTCAATCCGGGTATTGCCTATCCGAAAGCCGGAGAGTACCTGAATGTCCCGGTGAGGATTACCATTCAAAAGCCCGTTGAAAAGAAAAAACTTTATTTTGAACATAAGGTCGGCAGCGGAGAAACACTATACAGCCTGTCACGAAAGTACCAGGTGGACCAGGACAGCATCCGGGCGTATAATCCGGGCCTGATAGACGCCATAAATTTTGGGCAGGTACTTAAGATACCTTATAAAAGATCGGATAATGACTTTATTGTTCACAGGGTTACAGAGAAAAGGTCCAACCTTAAAAAACTTGCAAAAAAGTATGCAGTCAGTATTGACCTTGTCAGAAAAATGAATCCCAGGCTGCAAAACAGGATCAGCCACAATCAGCGGGTTAGAATACCTGTGGATCCGGATGCATTGGCCTATGAAATACCTGAGACTGAGCCTGTAGTTGCCGATACAACTTTCCTGGAATCTGAAGTGCGGCCCGACAAATGCATTAGGGAATTTGAAAGCAGCCGGACTTACAAAGTGGCCCTGATGCTCCCCCTCTTTCTGGAAGAACTTCAGGAACAGCAAGCGAATCCCACAGTTTCGCAGGATGACTTTTTGCCTTTCAGGTTTCTGCAATTTTATCAGGGAGTGAGGATGGCAGTGGACTCACTCCGGCAGCAAGGAATTAATCTGGAGCTTTATGTATATGATGTTGACCAGCATATTACAAAGACTATAAAAGTATTGCAAACGCCCGAACTTACAGATATGGACCTGATCATTGGGCCTTTTTACAGAACAAGTTTCAAGTACGCTGCCAACTTTGCGGAACTATTTGAGATCAATATTGTAAATCCTTTGTCGAAAAGTCACGGGATTCTTGATGGAAATCCGTATATATTTAAAGTACAACCCTCCCGGAATGCGGAACTTGATCTATTGCTGGAACTTGTGAAGGATAAGTTTCCTGATCATAAAGTACTTGTCGTACGGCATAATAAATTAAAAGACAGTGAGATCATTGCACCTCTGAAGGGGGGGCTGGAAGTGGTACTGGACCAGGAATATCCGGTCTGGAATTTCATGCTGAGAGATCTTATTACAGATCTTTCATTGGCCGATACCACCCTGGAACCTGGTACTATCTATGACAGCATTATGGTGGAGGACCAAACCGTTTACATGCGGAACATGGAGCTGGAACCCGAAGGGAAAACGATTTTTTTTAATGATGTGCCGGAGATCATCTATGCAAATGACAGTATTTATGGTGTTATTAGGCATGCCTCCATTATTCGTCCAAACCTGGTGATCGCCTTGTCCGACAATGAAGTATTTGCACTGGAGATCATGACTGCCCTGAACGAGGTCAAGGATACTTTTAATATCACACTCATCAGCTTTCCTGACTGGAGCCGGTTTGAAAATCTGGAAGTGAGGTATTTACTGAACTTTAACACCCATGTATTTGCTCCGGTATATATTGATTATCAGGATGAGAAAACAAAGGAATTTATCATAAAATACAGGAAAGAATATCTCACCGAACCTTTGGGCTATGCATATGACGGTTTTGATATCGCTTACTATTTCATGAGTGCATTAAAGAAGTACGGGCCTGATTTCGGAGATTGCCTGCATGATCACAAGCCTGTCCTGATCCAGACTGAATTTGACTTTGAAAAGACCCCGGACGGGGGGTATGAAAATATTTACTGGAATATATATCGCTATCACAATTTCCAGGTAGAGAAACAAAAGTAAAGAGTGTCTGAACTTGATTAATTTTGAATTTTAAATTTTAAATTTTAAATTGTTTCACGCCTCTTGTCTCACGATTCAATGTACTATTAATTATGAACTATCTTATGAATCGCAGTACATTAACAATAATTGCCATTTTTTCAGCGATGCTCTTGATCAGTGGTTGCGGGCAGGTTAAGGAAGAATACTGGCCCAATGGGAATAAAAAACATGAAATTCATTATAGGAAAGGGGAGATGGATGGTATTGCAAAGTGGTGGTATGAGAACGGAAGGTTACAGCAGCAGGTGGAATATCAGGAAGGCCGGCTGAACGGGCTGTCAATCCGGTTTTATGAGCATGGGGTGCGTGCTGTTCAGCAAATGTATAAAGATGGCTATAAGAATGGAATGACTGTTGAGTGGGACCGTTCAGAAAAAAAAATCCTTGAGGAAAATTATAAGAATGATACACTGAACGGGGTCAGCCGCCGGTATTATCCTACCGGAACAATCAAGTCGGAAGGTTATTACAGTATGGGAATGTACACCGGGACGTGGTTTTACTGGAATGAAATGGCTAATGTGGTGGGAGAGGGGATCTTTGAAGATGGGGCCGGGATACTTAAGGAATGGAATTCCAGGGGTGATCTGATACGGCAGTCACAATACCGGAACAACGTCAAAAATGGCATTGAAACAGTGTGGGATGAAAAGGGAAACAAAGTGAATGAGATAATTTATAAAGATGGTGAGATCTACCAGGAAGCAGGCAAATAATAAATCATCTCAAGAAGGCAAGATTGGATTGGCTGGTGCCATGGCAATTGGTATTGGCGGGATGGTGGGCGGCGGAATCTTTGCAGTGCTTGGTGAAGCCGTTACCCTTGCTCGCGGAGCTACACCTGCAGCTTTCCTTGTTGCGGGAATATTGGCTTTCCTGACCTCATACTCCTATTCAAAATTATCGGTAAGGTATCCAAGCCAGGGTGGAACGGTAGTGTATATCGATAAGGCTTTCGGATATGACCTTGCTACCGGCAGTATTAACCTTATTCTCTGGCTCAGTTACCTGGTAACAATGTCATTGTATGCGGTGGCATTCGGCTCATACGCATCAACCTTTTTTACTGGGGATAAGGAACCGTGGTTGACCCATGTGTTGATAAGCGCTGGTATTATCCTGCCTGTGGCTATCAATCTGATAAGCGCCTCTTTTGTCAGTAAGTCTGAAACTATTATCGTTGTCATCAAGCTGTTGCTGCTGGTTGCTGTGATTATTGCCGGGGCCGGTTATGTGGATTCGTCAAAATTTAACCCTGAACATTGGGAAGCGCCTGGTTTAATTGTAGTGGCAGGCATGGTGATCTTTGTGGCATATGAAGGTTTCGAGCTTATCTCTAACTCGGCTGAAGATGTAAAGAATCCAAAGAAAACCCTTCCACGGGCTTTTATTGGCTCTGTGGTCCTGGTGATAGTACTTTATATCCTTATTTCCTTCATAACGGTAGGATCATTATCAGATGCACAGATTGAAACGTCAAAAGATTATGCACTGGCCGAAGCAGCTAAACCGGCTATGGGCATGATCGGCTTTACTATTGTTGCCGTATCTGCTTTGCTGGCAACATTTTCTGCTATCAATGCAACCATTTATGGAAACGCACGCCTCGGCTATACACTGGCTGTGCATAGAGAACTGCCTGAAATCCTCAAAAAGAAAGCCTGGAACCAGCCCGTTGCAGGAGTGCTGACGGTTGGGGTACTTTCCCTGCTAATGTCAAATTTGATGGACCTGACATCCATTGCTATCATCAGCAGCGCTGGCTTTCTGTTGGTGTTTGCCGTTACCAATGCCGCTGCTGTCCGGCTGGCCAAAGAAACCGGGGGGAACCGGTGGATATCGCTTATTGCTGCCATTGCCTGCCTGGCCGCCCTGTTAAGCCTGCTGATCTATACTTATAAAAGCGCTCCGCAATCCCTGTGGGTTTTCATCGCCTTTGTGGTGCTATCAGTATTGTTTGAGCTGATTTATTCCCTCTTCCTGAAGAAAACGCTGAAAATGAACCGGAAAAATGGGTGATCATAGGTAAACTTATTCGTTCAAAAAAAACATCTCTGTTGCAATTTCATATTGTTAAAGAGTTACTTTTGCGCTGTGAAAAGATTAACAATGTTAATTATTAACAGGAAGAAAGATGGAATAATGGAATAATGGAAGGATGGAATTTCCAACATTCCAGTATTCCAGCATTCCATTATTCCAACCATCAAAAAAGGTGGAACTCAAATTCGAACTAAATAAATTCTGATCATGAATATTGATAATTTAATGAACGACCTGGAAAAAAAACATCCGGGTGAAGCAGAATACCTCCAGGCTGTACGCGAGGTTATGGAATCTATTGAAGATGTTATAACTGATAACCCACAGTTTAATGCTGCCGGTATCATTGAACGCCTGATTGAACCTGACAGGGTTTTGATTTTCAAAATACCCTGGGTTGGAGATGATGGTGAAGTGAATGTTAACCTGGGTTTCAGGGTGCAATTCAACAATGCTATTGGGCCCTATAAAGGTGGATTGCGGTTTCACCCGAGTGTGAATCTGAGTATCTTGAAGTTTTTGGGCTTTGAGCAGATATTTAAAAACGCTCTTACGACACTTCCTATGGGGGGCGCTAAGGGTGGCTCTGATTTTGATCCCAAAGGGAAGTCAGATGCAGAGATCATGCGTTTTTGCCAGGGTTTTATGTTGGAGTTATGGAAACTGATCGGTCCTGAGACGGATGTTCCTGCGGGTGACATTGGAGTAGGGGGTAAGGAGATTGGTTATCTTTATGGAATGTACAAGAAACTTGCCCGGGAGCATACAGGGGTTCTGACCGGTAAAGGCATCAACTGGGGCGGCAGCCTGATCCGTCCGGAAGCTACCGGCTTCGGAGCTGTATATTTTGCACAGGAAATGCTGGCTACCAAAGGTGAGAACTTTCAAGGTAAAAGAGTCTGTCTTTCGGGTTTCGGGAATGTTGCCTGGGGTGCTGCGAGAAAGATCCAGGAACTGGGTGGTAAAGTGCTTACATTATCCGGCCCTGATGGTTATATTTATGACCCGGAAGGTGTGAGTGGCGAGAAAATCGAATATATGCTCGAATTAAGAGCATCGAACCAGGATATTGTTCAACCGTATGCTGAAGAATTCCCCGGGGCTAAGTTCCATGCAGGCAAACATCCCTGGGAAGTTCCATGTGATGTTGCCATCCCTTGTGCCACGCAGAACGAACTAAATGAAGAAGATGCCGGGAACCTGGTCAGCAATGGCTGCTTTTGTGTTGCCGAAGGTGCCAATATGCCATCAACCCCTGAAGCAATTGAAGTCTTTCTTGAAAATAAAGTACTCTTTGGCCCAGGTAAAGCTGTGAATGCCGGTGGTGTTGCAACTTCAGGACTGGAAATGTCTCAGAATGCCATGAAACTGAACTGGCCTGAAGAGGAAGTGGATACGCGCTTACATCAGATCATGAAAAATATTCATGAAGCATGTGTCAAGCATGGAACTGAAGCCGGGGGTTTTGTAAATTATGTGAAAGGCGCTAACATTGCAGGCTTCCTGAAAGTAGCGAATGTTATGCTGGATCAGGGCGTGCTTTGATAATCAGTTGACGGTTGGCGGTTGACGGTTGACGGTTGACGGTTGACGGTTGGCGGTTGACGGTTGACGGTTGGCGGTTGACGGTTGGCGGTTGACGGTTGACGGTT
>DAOWEV010000183.1 GCA_030638325.1 Bacteroidales bacterium | reverse complement strand
GCTATGCGCCTTTCTCCGCCTGAATATGACCACCAAAGAGATCTCTGCCATCACCTACCAGACAATAAACAGCATCACCGTCGCACGTGCCAGGCTTCGTAAGAAGTTGAACATGGAGAGTGATGAAAACCTGATCGCTTTCCTTGAGAACCTGTAAGCCTGCTTACATTTTCTTTCAGTTATCCTTATCTTTACCTCCATCATTTTAAAAGATTGAAGATGAAAAACATTTTGATAACCCTGCATTATTCCAACATTCCATTATTCCAATATTCCAATACTTTTCATCATGTATAACAAAAAAAGAACATAACCACCATCAAAGAAGGTGGATTTCTAATTCAAAATAAATTTTAAATGATTTTAAATTTCTCGATTTATAATTTAGTCGCCGGCAAGTGAATTTCCTTACAAAAAAAATTAAATTCCCCGCAGTTTTTTGTTCATTTACGTACAATGATGTTCCAAAATGACACACTGTCCGGTTTCAATATCATCCGATATTAGGCCTTACAATATTATATTTGGTTAAATATTATTTTGATGTGCTGGGTATAAATATTAACTTAGCTAAAAATCCCGAAGGGATAGAACAATAATAACCATATGCGAAGCTTATGGAAACAACAGGAGCTATTATATCAGAACCCCGAAAGGGGTTCAATAAACTAAATTAATATGACAACATATACTCAAATACTCTATCAAATTGTTTTCTCTACGAAAAAGAGAGAAAAAGCACTAATAAAAGAAAATCGTGAAAAGCTATATAGATACATCTGGGGCATCCTAAAAAACAAAAAATGTATTTTATACAGAATTAACGGAGTAGAAGACCATCTACACATTGCTACGCATATTCATCCAACGATCGCAGTATCATCACTGGTTAAGGATATAAAGGTATCCTCATCAGTATGGATAAAAGAACAAGGCTTATTTCCCGCTTTTAAAGCATGGCAAGAAGGTTATGGCGCCTTTACTTATTCCATAAAAGAAAAAGAAGCATTGATCTATTATATAGAAAACCAGGAAACACATCATAAAACCATAGCTTTCCGTGAAGAATACACAAAATTATTAAACGAACACGGTATTGAATTTGATGAAAAATATTTATTGTAATTCAACTCCTATGGAGTTGTTAACACACCCGTATTTTTTTCCACAGGTTTCACCCGTGGCTATTATTGTCATACCGCTTCGCGGTTTACAACTTAACCTCACCACTGCTAATTAAAACGCTGTGAGGTCTTCCAGACGCTCGCAGGTTATTGTTCATTTATGTACAATGATGTTCCAAAATGATACACTGTCCGGTTTCAATAACCTGCAATATCAGGCCTTACAATATTAGATCTCAATAAATTAGGATTTCTGGCATAAATTTCGTATATTTGTGAATATCATATCATTTTTAAAAACGGAGGGCGCCATGAAAAAACCAATTATCTCCCTTGCCTGTTTACTTTTTCTTTTATCATCGACATTAGCGTTTGCCCAGGAAGAAAACAGGACAATCCAAAAAAACAGAGTATCTCAGGTTGAGCCATCAAGTCTTGCATACAACGACAGAGCTGTTTTGCCTTCAGCTGCATCAGGCGGCAGTAATATTTCCTGGGATCACTCTTTGGGAGTGGAGGGAAGTATGTACCTGTTCGATGATTTTACAGATGGGAAAGTCGTATTGGCCGACAATACTTCGATGGATGATCTAAAACTCAGGTATAACATCTATTACCATCAGATGCAGTTCATCCGGGATGAAGATACCCTTGCTTTTGCCAACCCGGATGAGATCGACTACCTGACCTTAAATGACCGTCTTTTTGTTTATACTGAATTTATAAAAGACGGAGAAATTGCGGATGATTACTTTGAAGTGCTGATTGACAATGATTGCCGGTTATTATACAGAAGGATGGTTAAGTATCATTTTGCGCCGGATGAGGAATCAGGTAAGGATCCTACAGAAATATTCATCAACTGTTGTGAGTTTTATATAAAAAAAGGTGAGCAGCCTGCTATAAAAGTGGCTCTCACCAAAAAGAGTGTGCTTTGTGCCTTCAAAGACAAGGAACAAGAGATATCTGCCTTCATCAAGTCGAATCGCCTCAAAATGAAATCGAAGGAAGACCTGATGATGGTAATCAAATTCTACAACAGCCTTCTTAATTCTTGAGCTGACAAGCAGGAATTACTAATTATGCTATTACCCAATTAAAAATTGCTTCGGACTTCGGTCTTCCGACTTGTCCTATCTTTATCTTACTTTCGTAAACTTAGCTGTTGTTTTCCGGCCATCTTCAGAGATTAGCTGAACGGTATAAATACCTTCCGGAAAGCTGTTCATATTGATTGAAAATGATTGCTTGCCGGCATCATACCATTCCTGTGACTGATAAATCATCTGGCCAATATTGTTAAAGACGGTAACGGTGATCTTTGCAGCATCATTCAAGGTAAACTCAAAATGCGCTGTTTGATCAACCGGGTTGGGGAATATTTTAAATCCGCCTGCCAGGATCTCATCGATGCCTGTACAATCATCTATCGTAACTTCATAGGCTTCGGTTGTCTTCTCACAGCCATGCTCATTTTCTTCCGTTACCACAAGTGTTCCTGTTCCGGGGCTTCCCCAGGTAACCTGAATTTCATGGGTTCCGGCCCCGCTGCTAATGGTTCCCCCTGTAATATCCCAGGTGTATGAGCTTCCCGCATTGTCAGGGGTGCTATACAGCACTCCCGCCTGGTTATTGCAGACCTGTATGTCACCTGAAATCTCGGTGGCAGGAGGTTCATAAGAGGTCACTTCCAGGTCATCAGAAAATATTCCTTCACCGCAATCATTAATACCTTTAACAGCGACCAATGCCACACCCGAATAGCTCTCATCCCAGTCGATCGTTGCTTCCGTGGTTGTTCCGGTAATGGTTCCCGCCCCGGGAGGTGAGATGGTCCAGACATAGCTGGTAGCCTGTGTTGCACCCTCCGTTGTATAATCGGTATCATCACCGTTGGCGCATACTTCTTCAGGGCCGGCCGGAGTGGCTGCCTGTGGTGGGGGATATATTACATAAACATAGGCATTTCCAATCATGATATTGGAACAGTACCCGGTATAAGCATCACAAGAATAGATCCCTGTGCCTGGCTGGTAGCCGAAATTAAGGGCTGAGCCCGTACCGGGCAGTATCTCGCCGGTCGCAACATCATCCAGGAAAAGTTCATAGTCGATACCTGTTTCCGATCCGTCCAGCGTAAGTTCGATACCCGGTTCTCCTTCACAATAGCCACCTCCGTCAGACAATGTATACTGAATAGGTACATGATATACCGTAGCAAGCAGCTCCAGCGACCAGGTACCCTGTCCGCAATTATTATCAGCCCTGACTTTTACCGTGTAGTCTCCCAAAAACCCGGATGCCAGGTTGAGTGTTGCACTTGTGCCATTACCGGTAAGGATTCCGGCATTGGCAGGGAGTACTTCCCAGGCATAGGCAGTGGCATGGGTGACGGCATCCGTGGTATATCCAAGCCCGGTTTCATCTTCGCAAGGATCTTCAGGCCCGGCCGGAGTGTTTGGCTGAACCGGTGTGGTGATGACCTCAATCATACTCACTTTCGTTAACGTATCGGTTACAGTGCCATCCGAAACGATCAACCGGACATCATAGCTTCCAAGTGAATTATAAGTAACGGTTGGATTTTGAGCAGTTGAGGTGGGCGGTGTGCCACCTGTGAAGGTCCAGTCCCATGAAATGACCTGCCCCATAGAGTTGTCATAAAAATCAACCGTGGTAGTAACACAGGGCAGGGTATCGCTGCAGGAGAATTGTGCAGTAGCCTGGAATGGTTGAAGGTTATCCAGGTCCACCTTAGTAGCCTGCATTATCTCTTTGGTCACGTTATCCTGTACGAAGGCCACCAGCTCGCAATGCGTAGTCACCCATGTTGGATCTATGGTAAACTGAAGGTCAACCTGCTGTACATTGCCACTTGTAAAATCAATAGCTGTTCCAAGATGATCAGGGGCCATCATCCTGGACACATAGTTCAACTCGTTTCCTCCCAACCAGGAATACACAATTTCTGACTCTGTCAATGACAGGTGGGCAATAAGGTTTGAACTGGTATTGTTGTTCACATTCTCTATCAGCAATGAAACATCGTATGTGAGGCCGCTGTTTTCACCATAAACTTCTATGGTAAAATCACAGGGTATTATAATCCTTTGATTATATAATGGAAGGTAGGTAGTATACAAACTTGTTGTACTGCTTCCGCCAACATAACTTATAACACCATCGAAAAAAGCCGTGGGATAGCCCGTTATGCCATAATAGCTGATGCGTGCTTCTGATGTCGGATTAGAAAATGGGTCTGATCCACCATGGTGATACTCAATAACGGCCACTTCACATCCGTTAGCAATGAGGTCTTCGGCTCCCCAGGCCGCTCCAGGGCAATAGGGACAGGTAGTATATGTTCCGATTTCCTGAACTACTTTATCACGTGCTACCTGCTGAGCCAGCATCCCCAGCATTGTCATTGTTAACAGTCCTGTAAGTAATAATTTTTTCATAGCGTTTGATTTTTGTTATGGTTTGTAGAATAGAATGCAAAAGTAAACATATATCATTATGACAAAGTGTATTACATATTTTTTTTTTGGAAACCGGGTTATTTGAAAAGAATCTAAATTAGAAAATTATCCTGTTTAGCTAAGCTTTTATAACACATCATGAGAAAAATGGACATACCACAAGTTAATCTTCTTTAGCTGGGTTAATCCACATATAGCTGAACCAATACCAACTATCATTATCATTTGCTGCAGGGGCTGTTACCGTGTAAAGCGTTCTCCTTGCCTCAAGTTGATGGTTCGATCTGATGGTGATAATATTAAGGTCTTCATCATAGTCAATGCTGCAATCTTTTACTCCTCCAATAAAGCACTGAATGAGCTCAGTGTTTATTACTTCAGGATTCAGAAGTTTTAATTTCAGGACTGGTTGGTTATTATCGATGAGAACAGGGTTGATCTCCTGGACAAGCTTCACAGGTAATGCTTTCATATTAACTTTCTCAATAAACTTCTCAGGTTTTGAGAATATACCGGTCATCGGGAAACGTGGTAAAGCATAAAGGTCACTCATCCCTGATATAACCCCTGAGTTCTGTGCAACAGCAGCCATGAAACCTTGCTTTATTAATTCCTCTTTCATTTCAAGGTTATATTCACCATAAGGATATGAATACAATAAAGGGAACTCTCCAAGTTGCTCCTCAAAGATCTTCCGGGATTTTTCCAGGTCATTTTTAAATTCCGTAATTATCAGATCCTGTTTATAATTAATAAAGTATGCATGAGAGTGTGAATGATTGCCAATTTCAACACCTTCCAGTACTAAGCCCCTTACCTCATCCCAACTGATAAAATCGTTTAATCCAATTTGTTCAGTATTTATGAACAGGGTAGCTTTATAACCATATTGCCGCAGGAGAGGCATACCATTTTTAAGAAAGGAGCTGTAGCCATCGTCGATGGTTAGAACAACGGTTTTGTCAGGAACACCTTTATCGGTCATCAGTAAAGCGAGAGCTTCGCCAAGTGTAATTACAAGAAAATTATTTTTTTTTAAATACTGCAGGTGGCTTTTAAAATCATTTATCGAGATATTGGTTGAAGGATAACGATCATCACCGAACCTATGGTAAACAAAACAATTAATGTTTCCTTTGCCAATAAAATCACTTTCTTGTGAATTATGATCCTGTGAAATCCCTGTATCAATAATTATTATGAAAAAGCATACAAATAATATGACTGCTTTCAATTTCATAGTATTAATATTTTATTACTTTGGCGCTAAAATTATTATTTGAGTTTCTTACAGATAATAAATAAATACCTGAACGAATATTAATGTCATTTATAAATACTTTCCGGCCATCGGTAACCAATTCGGTTTGATAAACAATTCGTCCCAAAAGATCAAATAGAACTAATTTCATTTTACTGCTTATCTTATTCTGAAATTCCACAGTTAGATGATCATGAAAGGGGTTTGGCCATATTTTAATGCTATGTGGATCATGTTTATTGATTTCTGGCGTTCTTGTTAATAGGTCATCACGGTACCATAAACCGTTAAAATTAGGTGAGGTAAATATTCTACTATTATTGATAATTGTGCTATTTATTCCAGGTGCATATATTGTATGCGGAAGACCAGGTGTGATATCCATCCAGTTAAATCCCAAATCATATGTAATTGCCAAAAAATTATCATATGGAACCCCACCCATTTTACTACCTCCCAGCAAAAAACAACTTTCATTGCCTGTAAAATGCCATCCCCGGAAAACAGGATCATTAAATGGAATCTCTCTCCAGTTCAATCCATCGTATAGTGAATAATAAATTGAGTCCGTCCAGTCCATACAGTAGAAATAAGGTTCAGTGTATATCGTTGAAAATGTAGCGCAATCCCAATCGATACATAATGCCTGAAAATTCTCCCCATAATCTGATGAACGAACCATGCTTGAATTATTCTGACCGAATACTGCGTTACAAATTACAATTGAATCATTTACGGAAAAATTAAATATTGGAACACTACCCAGCGCATTATTAACAGGATTCCAGTATATGGGTGATGGTGGAGAGCGGTATAATCCTGAAGGCGTTCCTGCAAAATAATATTGATCAATAATTGCTATATTGCGAATTACCAATGTATCTAATCCTTCATTGTAATTCAGCCAGGTATGTCCGGAGTCAACTGAAACAAAGAATCCAATGTCAGTTGCCATATAATACAATGAATCAGTCAT
>DAOWEV010000050.1 GCA_030638325.1 Bacteroidales bacterium | reverse complement strand
GGTGAATCAGAACTTGCAGAAGTATTGACCGAACTGGAAACTGAAAAACAGAAATTACACAATGCTTATACCGACTGGATATCCAATAGAATTGCCCTGAAAATAATGGCAGAGGTCAAAGCAACATATGAGAAGGAGAAACAACCTGCTGTGATTAAAAACTCAAGCCTTTATTTTAATAAGATCACAGGAGACAGATATAAAAGAATCCGGGTATCATTAGATGAAAAAGACGTTGCTGTTTATGATTCAAAAGAAGCATCAAAAAGGATTGATCATTTAAGCCGGGGGACAAAAGAACAACTCCTCATAAGCCTGAGATTAGGACTCATCGAAGAATACGAAAAACAAGCTGAACCATTACCTGTTATTGTGGATGAAGTTTTGGTTAATTTTGATCCAAATCGTGCAAGGCAAATGGCAAAAATATTCCAGGAGTTTGGGGAAAACAGACAAATTTTAATTTTTACCTGTCACCCTGCGACAATGGACTATTTCGACAATTCTGCTGTCAATCTGGTTCAATTATAAGGAGAATGGATAGTTTGAGAGTTGAGAGAAGTCCGAAGTCGGAAGACGGAAGACCGAAGGGGTGGGAGTTGAGAGTTGAGAGTCGAAAGTTGAAAGTTGAAAGTTTATAAAGTTGTAAAGTATATTGATACTGTGAAATGTTCATATTTTGCAAGAAGTTTTAGTAAGAGATCTTGCACTCAAAACCGCACCGCAATGAAAAAATTAAAAGTCTACCTGCTTGTTTCGCTTATTATCCTGATTGCTACAGGCAGTCAGCTCTCGGCTCAGGACAACCTCCCCGGTAACTTTTGTGTCACAAATGAGGAGTACCGGCTTTATTCACTGATCAATGAATTTCGTACGCAAAATGAGCTGCCGCTCCTGTCCATATCTGCTTCCCTGAGTTATGTCGCCAAAGTGCATGTCAGGGACTTGTATAACAACAAGCCTGATACCAGTTATTGCAACCTGAATTCATGGTCAGATAAAGGTTCCTGGACTCCCTGCTGTCATTCCAAGCTGACCCCCATGCCGGAATGTATCCTGAACAAGCCTGGAGAGCTTACTAACTACAAAGGCGAGGGGCATGAGCTCTGTTACTGGGAGAACCAGGAAGCTAAATCAGATACTGTATTCCAGTTCTGGATTTCCATCGAACAGGCACAGAATCTTTTTCTGAATAAAGATAAATGGAGTGATTTTAAATGGAAGTCAATAGGTGTTGGCATTTTTAAGTGTTATGCCTCGGTTTGGATTGGAGAGGATACCGATACTGCACCGGAGCCTGCCATTTGTAAATATGATGATCAGGACAGCAATCTTGTAATTCCGGGTTTTCCGGAAAAGAATGACATAGTTACTTGCCCTTATGACAGGTATTGGCTGATCTTTGGCAGTTACGTTACACTGGATGATGCGAAAGAAGAAATGAATAAATTCAGGAAAGAAGGTTTCAACGAGGCGAAGGTATTGGTTAAAGATGGCACCTTCCGGGTATCCCTTTCGGATCATCCCACGATGGGAGAAGCCCGAAGCGCACAAAAAAGGCTTCCTGAAAAGTATCAGGAAGCCTGGATTTTAAAACACTAAAAATCCACTATCTAAGAAGGCAGCTTTGAATTGCACCCATTGGGCGCTGAAGGACGATAGGACGGTAGGACGATAGGACGGTAGGACGGGTAGGATGGTAGGACTGTCCTATAGTCTTACAGTCTTACAGTCTTACAGTCTTACAGTCCAACATTGTATAACAAAGGAACATAACCACCATCAAAGAAGGTAGATTTCTAATTAGTGTTTTCGCTATTTTAAGACCTCAGCCATTTTAGCGCCAATATCGGCCGGTGAATCCACCACATGAACGCCGCACTCACGGAGGATGGCTTTCTTAGCCTGTGCTGTATCTTCTTTACCACCGATGATAGCGCCGGCATGTCCCATGGTACGTCCTTTCGGGGCAGTGGCTCCTGCAATAAAGCTGACCACAGGTTTGGTACCGTGGTCCCTGATCCAGTGAGCCGCATCTGCTTCCATGGTTCCGCCGATCTCACCGATCAGCACAATCCCTTTGGTTTCAGGATCATCCATGAACAACTTTACGGCGTCCAAAGTGGTGGTACCAATAATTGGATCACCCCCAATACCAATCGCAGTTGTCTGTCCAAGGCCGATCTTGGTAAGCTGATCCACAGCTTCATAGGTCAGGGTTCCCGAGCGGGATACGATACCTATGGGCCCCGGGGTATGAATGAACCCGGGCATGATGCCTACCTTGGCTTCACCAGGGGTAATCACACCGGGACAGTTCGGCCCAACCAGGCGGCAATCCCTACCCTCTAAGTAAGCTTTTACTTTAACCATATCTTCCGTAGGGATACCTTCAGTTATCGTAATTATCACCTTGATACCTGCCTCGGCTGCTTCCATGATGGCATCTGCTGAAAAAGCCGGTGGTACAAAAACCACCGATACATTTGCCCCGGCTTCCCTGACTGCTTCGGCAACAGTGTTGAACACCGGCCTGTCAAGATGCATGGTACCGCCTTTCCCAGGTGTTACACCACCGATCACATTGGTTCCGTATTCGATCATCTGCCCGGCATGAAAGGTTCCTTCCTTCCCGGTAAAACCCTGCACCACTATCCTGGAATCTTTGTTTACTAGAATACTCATTTGGATTTACTATTTATTATTTATTATTTATTATTGTTCTGCTGTTATTTTAATGGAAATGATTAAATGATTAAAACCGGTAGCCGATCTGGATCATATACCTTAAGCCGTAGCCAAAGCTTGTGGAAATGCCATTTTTATCAACAACTCCTTCACCCATCAATTCAATAAGACCGGGATATCGCGCAATAAGAATATCATAAATAGCCTGCAAATATTCATTTTCGCTATCCACGGAAATATCGCCATCAAGTGTCAGTTTATAATTATAAATCGAAATGGAAGGCCCCATAAAGATCAGATCGATAGTTAGCCTGTCCCAAACCACAAACTGGTACCCCAGTTCAATGCCTAAAGCCATAATATTTAATTTACCGCCGAAAAGCAAATTTCCCTGGATATCCGGGCTGTTGATCACTGCAATATCATTCTTAAACTGATAATGGTGAAATGAACTATAAACTCCCCAATACAATCCATCGGGAGCCATGCGGGTATTTCTCTTTCTAAAATAAAACCTGTAATCACCGGAAACTGTGAACCCGGATTTATTCCTGGTGTTGGTCATGTTTATACTATCAAATAATCCGTTTGCTAACGAAGGCAATTCAAAATAGCCGGCATTTACCGAAAATGACCTGTAAGGTGATAAAACACGCTCATACGAAATGTTGATGTCTTTTTTACTCCAAAGCAAAAATGGTGTTAGGTTCCATTTAATCACATTGCGTTTGTACTTGAGGGTATCAGGAAACTTTTTAAACTCCTTGGATGATGCTTTTTCTTTTTTACTTTCTGATTGCGCAAAAATGCTTATTGAAAATAATAACAATAAAGCGAATAGAAGATAACTGTTTTTCATGGTTGATCCTTTCGATATCTTTTTCTCATTCATTCTTAACCCCGAATTTCATTCGGGGCTACAAATATTTAGTCCTTACGGGACTTTACGGACAAACACTACTTAATTCCACAAAAATAACAAGATATTAACAGAATCATCTTGAAATTTCGATTTTTGTCTCACATCTAAACTCTAAGCTCTCAACTCTCTCTCACCTCACGCCTCAACGCTACGAGGTCTTCCAGACGCTCGTAGGTTTTGTTCATAGGCCTGAATTCCACCCACCTTTCACCACCCACACCTCGCCCAATCGCCCCCTCGCTCTCACATCTCAACTCTCAACTCTCAACTCTCAACTCTCTTAATTATTTCAACTCCCGTCCTCCGCCACCTATCAAGCCAGGCGTAATCCATTTTCCACCTGTCTGTCGGGAACAGCCAATACCACGGACTTATTTTCCTGAATAAGGCCGGTGATTAGGCACTCCGACATAAATGGACCGATCTGCTTCGGAGGGAAATTCACCACTGCAATGACTTGTTTCCCGAGCAGTTCTTCCTTGTTGTACAGGTCGGTGATCTGGGCGCTGGATCTCCGGATGCCAATATCTTCTCCAAAGTCAATGCGTAATTTATAAGCAGGTTTCCGTGTTTCCGGAAAATCATCTACCTCGATGACCGTCCCTGCTCTAAGCTGGACGGCCTCAAAATCATTCCAGGTTATTGTTTCCATATCTATTTTGGTGTTTTATATATCATACAAACGTTTTTCTTCATATTAAATTCTAAGCGATAATTTGGTTAATTTTATTTTAGTGTGCTGGAAGAAGAAATAACAAGTCCTAAAATGCATTTTGCCAAAGGATTCTCCATATTGTCTTTCTGAAATTTGAGGTATTCATCAATCTATCGCGAACCGCAAAGCGGTTTTACAATAATAACCGTATGCGAAGCATACGGAAGCAAACGAAATAGTAATCAGAACCCCGAATGGGGTTCAACAAACAACACCAATATGTCAGTTATAGTTCAACTCCTTTGGAGTTGAGGGTAAATTTATATTTTTTACCACAGGTTTCACC
>DAOWEV010000182.1 GCA_030638325.1 Bacteroidales bacterium | reverse complement strand
AAACGAAGGGTGAACCTGATTGCGGGTATATTGCATAATCCAGGCATACTGTTCCTCGACGAGCCAACTGTTGGGATCGACGTGCAATCCAGAAATAAGATCCTGGAATATTTGCGTGCCATGAACGAATCAGGAACAACTATCATTTATACCTCTCATTATATGGAAGAAGCGGAAAGCCTGTGTTCTCAGATAGCCATCATCGACGAGGGTAAAATAATTGCTGAAGGCAGACCGGATGAGATGATCGCCAGCAAGCCGGAATACACTAACCTGGAAAGCATATTTCTGCATTTTACCGGAAAAAGATTAAGGGATAACTAATGTACAGACTCAGGGCATCTGTTATAAAAGAAATATTATTGCTGATCCGCGACCGGGCAGGACTGGCACTTATGTTCCTGATGCCTGTGGTGTTGATCTTCGTGATGACCATGATCCAGGACACCACATTCCGGAAGCTTGATGAAACCCAACTGGATATATTGTTCCTGGACCTTGATCATGACTCGCTGGGCATCACCCTGGAAACAGGATTAAAAGAAACGGGGTTTTGTACCCTGGTCAAAGAACATAAAGAACAGCGCATCGACAAACTTCTGATGAATAAACTGATTGCCGGGGGTGCTTACCAGATTGGGATCATTGTGCCGCAAGGAGCCACAAGCATGGTCAGGGAAAGGGCAAAACAGATGGTCGATAAGGTGCTTTATCCCGATTCCAGCTTTAGAAACATACATTCAGACCAGGTTTCCATCGTGGTCTATTTTGATCCGGTCATCAAGAACTCGTTCAAGCAAACCATTCGGAGCGCACTGAACAATTTTGTCTCCGGAGTGGAAGGGGTGATCATGTTTCAGACATTTGCCGAACAGATAGAGCCATACCTTCCTGAAGACAGCGATCTGAACTTTGACCATCAGAAAAGCATCCATATCGAAGAGATCTATGCCGGCAGTGAAGACCGCTTAATGGTACCCAATTCAGTACAACACAACGTTCCGGCCTGGACCATTTTTGCCATGTTCTTTATTATCATTCCACTCACCGGGAATATCATCAAGGAAAGGGATTCGGGCACTTATTTAAGACTCCGGATAATGCCGGGATCAGAGATGAATATATTGGGGTCCAAGATATTTGTCTATCTCGCAGTTTGTTTTATCCAGTTCATCCTGATGATGTCAGTGGGGATGTTCGTGCTGCCGTTACTGGGGCTTCCGGCACTTGAAACGGGCCCGCATAAAATGGCCTTACTGATCCTTGGGCTCTCAACTGCCCTAGCGGCAACCGGGTATGGGGTCATGCTCGGAAACCTGGCAAGAACACATGAACAGGCAGCCTCCTTCGGATCCGTGTCGGTCATTATCCTGGCAGCCATCGGAGGAATATTTGTGCCCATCTTCATAATGCCGGAGCTTATGCAAAGCATCAGCATCATTTCACCCCTGAACTGGAGCCTGGAAGGCTTTCAGGACATCCTCCTGAGGGGATATGATATTGCACAAGTGTTGCCTCACATATTATTGCTTCTCGGCTTTTTTGTGATCACCCTGCTGATCGCATTTCTATCAAAAAGATCTTAATCCTGCATTATTTATGCAGAGTTGAAAGTTGAGCAAACTCCGAAAAGACATTTATCTAAAATAATCGAAAATATTGCCACAGATTCACAGATTTAATTTTTAAAAAATCTGTGAATCTGTGGCTTTGTTAAGTTTTTACGGCTTTTCATAGTGGACTCAAAGTTTATAAAGTTATAAAATACATTGATACTGTGAAACATGCATATTTTGTAAAAAGTTAACGTTATTATCCTGTTTTCATTTTTGGGACACCCATTTAAGAAAGAGCCAATCTATAATTTGCAATTGTCGAGCACCAAAGGTGCGTAAATCAGTAGCCCTGAGAGTAGCTCGGGGTTTAATGATATGCCCTTTGGGGCTAATGAAGCGTGAGACGAGGGAGCGAGGGAGCGATAGGGCGAAGTGTGGGTGGTGAGTTGAGAGTTGAGAGCTGAGAGATGAGAGTTGAATTGCAAATAAATAGTAAATAGAAAATGGTGAAGCGTGAGATGTGAGCTAAATATTATTTTGATGTGCTGGCTCCATTTCCAAGGGGCAACGCCCCGTAAGGTATTAGCTCAGGGCGAAGTAAAACGAAGTCCTGAGACAAGGGATTAATATTTGATACAAGCCCTGAAAGGGCGGCATTCTCATTCTCGAATGGCATCTGTAATTAATCGTGTATATATACTTTTGATAAACTCGGTGGCATAATTTTATAATTGATTACCTTTCGGACTTTCAGCCCTTACTTTCATTTTATTCTAAGGTCTCAGGGCTCGTTCCACTACTCCCTGAGCTTATACCTTGCATCCTTTCAGGATTCAAACAAGAATACATTTTT
>DAOWEV010000101.1 GCA_030638325.1 Bacteroidales bacterium | reverse complement strand
TGCATTGGCAATATATTTATTGAGGCGTATCATTTCCTGGCTACCCAGGGTCTGCTTAACTGATTTTACCGGACGGGTAAAAGGTTTCCGCGGTTTTTTAGCCATGGAATCGCTCTTCGGAGATTGCTTTTTTGGTCCGGAATATTTTGAAAAGTCGCCGTGTTTTTTGCGTGCCCTGCCTTTTGATTTGTCAGCATATGTCATCGAACGGGTTAATTAATTGATTTCAATATGCAAAGTTAAGATTCTCTGTAAATTACAACGGTTTTTTTTATTAAATCCGAAATCCTAATATCGAAATCCTAAATAAATTCAAAATTCAAATGTTCTAATCCCGATAGTAGAGACGCAATATTTTGCGTCTCTACATTTATTTGTAAAGGGTTGGATAAAAAGCATCATGAATATGATTGATTTCATGCTGGTCTTGATTTATAATGATTGCAATAATATCGAACCTGGTTTCAAGGTTGATGTTATTCCATTTGATATAAGCATTTGCTGCCCTGATCAGAAATCCTTGCTTTTTTTTTGTTACAGAGGCTTCCGGCTCACAAAAATAATTTGATTTCTTTGTCTTGACTTCCACGATCACCAGATAATTCTTTTTTTGGGCAATAATATCTATTTCAGTTTTGCCGAATTGCCAGTTGGTATCCCAGATCCTGTAGCCATTCTTCCTGAGATAGCCCAGCGCCATCTCTTCGCCTTTTTTCCCTAATTCATTGTGTTCCGCCATTTGAATAGATATATGTTACACACCTGCGGAGTGGAATGTTTTATGAGTATTTGTGTATGAATAACACCTTTCCGTCGCTCTGCAGGTACGTAACTTTATTAACCTGATTCAACTATTAATCGCCTGGAGAAGCGAATATACCCGGTCTGTTGAAAAGAAATTGTCTGGAATGAATTTCTGACCGAACAATTCAGGTTAGAAAGAAAGGTGAAGCTTTTTCCCAACCCTTAGCCCGACTTTCCTTCCAAAGATCATCGCCAGATTCTCATTTAGATGCCCGGCAGGAAAATTGAAGCATACGGGATAATCATATTCCTGAACAGCGCTCAGGATGATCTCATTGGCAGTCTTCCCAAACGGGACCTCGTTATCGTGCATGCCGGACATGCCTCCGACAATCATGCCCGCCAGTTTTTCGAGCTTGCCTGATCGCTTCAGGTTCATCATCATGCGGTCGATATGATACAGATACTCGTCCAGGTCTTCAAGGAAAAGTATCTTTCCGGCAGTCTCAATATCCGAATCAGAACCAGTCAGGCTGTGCAGGATAGAAAGGTTTCCGCCTGTCAAAATGCCTTCTGCCATTCCTTTCCTGAAATGACTATCGACAGACAGCTCATATTCCAGTGTTTCTCCGAAAAGGGCTTTTTTCAAAGATGCAACAGACAAATCATTTTTACCCGCTGCCGGAAAGTTAACCGGCATAATCGCATGCAGGGTTTCAATAGCATAATGCTTTTGAATATGCGAATGTAAAACGGTAATATCACTGTATCCTACGATCCATTTCGGGTTTTCACGGAGTTTGGAAAAATCAATCTCATCTATGATCCTGACAGTTCCGTACCCTCCCCTTGAACAGACAATGGCCTTTACCGAATCGTCATCCAGCATTTTCTGCAGATCGCTGAGCCTTTCCTCATCACTTCCCGCAAACTGGTGATAAGCTGAATAGAGATACTCTCCCGCTACCACTTCCAGTCCCCATTCCTGAAAGGTGTTTATTGCAGGTCTTACCTCCTCAGCTGTGATCTTCCTGGAAGGCGATACTATGGCAATTTTGTCACCCTGTTTTAAATATTCTGGTGTAATCATATTTATTTAGGCTTTCCTGATCTCCCGGTTCCACCGTCCCAAAGTCTTACGGTCCAACTCTTCTCTTACTCTCCACATCACACATGTCCTAAAAAAAGACACAGCGATCAGGCGTGTTATTTTCTTATCTTTGCCCGAAATTACTGGAAATTATTAAGCTATGAACGATCCGGATAAAAAATTCAAGAGATATACAGTCACCTCTGCCCTGCCATATGCGAATGGGCCTATCCACATCGGACATCTCGCAGGTGTTTATATTCCTGCCGATATCTATGTCAGGTATCTGCGTTCCAGGGGATTAGATGTTGTGTTCATCGGAGGGTCAGATGAGCACGGGGTGCCCATTACCATCAAAGCCCGGGAACTGGGGGTTGGGCCTCAGGAAATCGTTGACAAATACCATAGCATGATAAAGAAGTCATTTGAAGAGTTTGGCATATCTTTCGATATTTATTCCAGGACTTCCAACCAGATCCACCATGAAACGGCATCCGAATTTTTTAAAAAGCTGTACGATCAAGGAGAATTCATTAAAAAGACTTCACTTCAGTACTATGATGAAGAGACCAGGCATTTTCTGTCCGACAGGTATATCACCGGAACTTGCCCAAGGTGTGGTTATGAAAAGGCTTATGGAGACCAGTGTGAAAGCTGTGGTACTTCCCTGAGCCCTGCAGAACTGATCAACCCGAAATCAGCCCTCAGTGGCAATGTGCCTGTACAGAAAGAGACGAAACACTGGTACCTGCCATTAGATAGATACCAGGACTGGCTTCGCAAATGGATCGTGGATGGCCATAAAGATGATTGGAAACCAAATGTTTATGGTCAGTGTAAATCATGGCTGGACCATGGATTGCAACCCCGGGCCGTCACGCGCGACCTGGATTGGGGAGTAGCAGTTCCACTTCCTGAAGCGGAGGGTAAAGTATTGTATGTATGGTTTGATGCACCCATTGGATATATTTCGGCAACCCGGGAATGGGCGGCTGAACATGATAAGAATTGGGAGACCTACTGGAAAGACCCTGAAACAAAACTTGTGCATTTTATCGGGAAAGACAATATCGTTTTTCATTGTATTATGTTCCCGGCCATGATGAAACAGGAAGGGTCTTACATTCTGCCCGAGAATGTCCCGGCTTTCGAATTCATGACCCTGGAAAATGATAAAATCTCCACATCCATGAACTGGGCGGTATGGCTGCACGAATACCTGGAAGATTTTCAGGATAAGCAGGATGTGCTTCGGTATGTCCTGACGGCCAATGCCCCGGAGGCCAAAGACAGCGACTTCACATGGAAGGATTTCCAGGCAAGGAACAACAATGAACTGCTCGCCATCTTAGGCAATTTTGTGAACAGAACACTTGTACTGACTCAAAAATATTTTGATGGAAAGGTTCCTGAAAGAAAAGCCGAATGGGATTCTCAACGAGAGCTGGATGTAATTGAGGAGATAGCAACATTTCCAAATCGAATAGGCAAGAGCCTGGATAACTTACGCTTCCGGGAAGCATTAACTGAGATGATGAACCTGGCGCGCCTGGGCAACAAATACCTGACCGATTCCGAACCCTGGAAGCTTATCAAGACAAATGAAGAAAGGGTTCAGACGATTTTAAACATCTCCCTCCATATCTGCGCAAACCTTGCCATATTGAGCGAGCCATTCCTGCCGTTTACAGCCGAAAAACTGACCGGGATGTTGAATCTCCCCAAAATGCACTGGGATGATGCCGGTAACACAGAATTGCTGAAACCCGGCCACCAGTTGAACAAGCCTTCTTATTTATTTGAAAAGATCGATGATGAGGTGATACAGGCCCAGGTTCAGAAATTGCAGGACACCAAAAAACAAAATAAAGCTGACGAATCCGGGATCAACCCGGTGAAAGAACAGGTGAACTTTGATGACTTTACTAAAATTGACATCCGGGTCGGTACCATTGTTGAAGCTGAAAAAGTACCGAAGACCAAAAAGTTACTGAAACTGAAAATAGACACAGGCGTCGACCAGCGGACGGTCGTTTCAGGTATTGCCGAACATTATACACCTGAAGACATCATTGGCCAAAAGGCCTGCTTTGTAGTTAATCTTGCCCCCATCAAGCTGAGGGGCATCGAATCCCAGGGTATGATCCTGATGGCAGAAGATGCGGAAGGTAAGCTATGCTTTGTGCAACCCTCCGAGGCGTTTGAGAATGGCAGCACAGTGAAATAGTTGGCAATAACAGGAATTCGTGATTCATACTGTAAAAACCTATTGCAAATCCTTTGATTATTTGTAATTTTGCAGCCTGATTTGCATTACACCTCAAACATTGTAAATCGTAAATTGTAAATCGTAAATTGTAAATTTTCCGGCCCCGTAGTTCAACGGATAGAATGGAGGTTTCCTAAACCTTAGATACAGGTTCGATTCCTGTCGGGGCTACCAATAAGCATCTTAACCATCCTCTTAAATCCATAATACGTGAAGCGTGAGATGTGAAGTGTGAGATGTGAAGCGTGAGTAGGAAGAAGAAAATCTGCCTCTTAGAAATTTCGTAGAATTTCAGAAAAATTTGTTTAACGAATACTTGTAAGCACACAACGGCATTCCATATTCTGCCAATCATTTACTGTATGCCGGAACAGGTATTCGATATATTCAGGAATAATAATAGCAACAATGACCAGAATAAAAGTAATAAAATACGAAGAAGCATCCGGGAGACTTAAAGAAATAACAAAAACGTTACATATCAAGACAAAGGAACGAAATAATAAAATTAGAATGACTTTTATTCCTTTTTTGAGGTTGGGAGCATTATTTTCTGATCTTTCACTAATAATTTGGTAACATTAACAAATACAACGATTAAAACACCACCTTTGCAGTTTATTAGATACAAATAATATGAACTCTTTCGCAGAAACCGGATTGGCTGATGGAATACTTGACGCAGTCAAGGAACTTGGCTTTGAAAAACCAACCACTATTCAAACCAAAACAATTCCTCATTTATTGTCTTCGGATCAAGACCTGATTGCTTTTGCTCAAACAGGGACGGGGAAGACAGCCGCTTTTGGGTTGCCTGCTATCCATTTGACAAATATTGAAGACAGAAGAACACAAACCCTGGTGCTTTGCCCGACAAGGGAACTCTGTATACAAATTACCAAAGACCTGAACAGTTATTCGAAATACATAAAGGGGCTCAACATTGTAGCAGTTTATGGCGGGGCCAGTATTGAAACACAAATTAAAGCTTTGAATAAAGGGGCTCAAATTGTTGTGGGAACACCGGGAAGGACGAAAGATTTGATTAAGCGTAAAAAATTATTGCCTGGAAACGTGGAGCGCCTGGTGCTTGATGAAGCCGACGAGATGCTCACCATGGGCTTTAAGGAGGAACTGGACTCAATTTTGGCCGAGACCCCTCGAAATAAGCAAACTTTGCTGTTTGCAGCAACATTATCAAAAGAGGTTATGGCCATTACAAAAAAATATATGAGCGATCCTGTTGAGCTTTTCGCTGCACGGATAAATACGGCCACTGAAAATGTAAAGCATTGGTTTTACATGGCTCAGGCCAGAGACAGGTATGAGGTGCTTAAGCGAATTGCGGATATCAACCCCAATGTTTACGGGATTGTGTTTTGTCGTACGCGACGGGAAACCAAGGAAACAGCGAACAAACTGATGCAGGATGGCTATAATGCCGATGCTTTGCATGGCGATTTATCGCAACCCCAGCGCGACGAAGTAATGGGCAGGTTCAGGAAGCGTCAGTTACAATTATTGGTTGCCACCGATGTGGCCGCGCGAGGATTGGACGTAAACGACCTTACCCACATCATCAACTATAATTTACCGGATGATGCTGAAATTTATATCCACAGGAGCGGCAGGACCGGAAGAGCAGGAAAAAGCGGAACTTCTATTGCCATAGTTCATACACGAGAAACCAGGAGGATCAAAGAAATTGAGAATAAATTCGGGATCGTGTTTTCTAAAAAACTCGTGCCCAGCGGTAATGATATCTGCACAAAACAGCTCTATACCCTCATTGATAAAATAGAAAAAGTACAGGTAGATGACAAACAAATCGAGCCTTTTTTGCCTGCTATTTACCAAAAACTGGAGTGGTTGAGCAGGGAAGAGCTGATTAAACATTTTGTTTCTGCTGAATTTAACAGATTCCTGGATTACTACAAGAATGCCAGGGACATAAACGTCCCGGAAAGCCAAAAAGGGGGCAGAAGAGAAAAAAGAAGCTGGGATAATAGAGGAAAAACCTCGTTTTCGAGACTGTATATCAACGTGGGTGCAAAAAACAACCTCACCCCGGCACGCTTAATTGGCATGATCAATGAAGGTTTAGACTCCGGAAACGCGGAAATCGGGAAAATTGAAATATTGAGAAAGTTCTCTTTCTTCGAAATTGAAGATAATGTGGAGGCACAACTTATAAAGGCCTTGAAAGGTCAGGATTTTGAAGGAGTGTCACTGGTGGTTGAGGCTTCACAAGAAAGACCGGCGTTTGCCTCGCCTCCAAAAGGCAAGTCGGCAAAGAAAAAAGACTATAAAAAGATGAGGGACAGCAGGTGGGGCGACAGGAAAAAGCGAAGTGGTAGTAGAGACAGTCGAAACCGCAAAAAATGGTGATTGAGCGTTGAAAAATGGAAAAATGGAATAGTGGAATAATGGAAAAATGGAACTCAAATATGATTAAAAAACATTCATTTCATATCCCTGTTATGGGAATTGGATTTACCATTGATACTCCATTAAAGGTATCCCATTACGGAATTGATTCTGTTATTTCCTTAATTGATGACATCCTTCTTGAAAAGTTAAGAAAGATGTACTGTGGTAAATATGAGATC
>DAOWEV010000218.1 GCA_030638325.1 Bacteroidales bacterium | reverse complement strand
GTTGTACTGGCATATACATTTCCTGTGAACCGGTCGGCGAGGTTGAAAACCACTTCCATAACATATGTATACATTGGTGGTGTGGTGGGTGCTACTTCGCTGCTGATCACCATCAATTCCGGGTACAGGATGAACAACGGGGCATCATCCATGGCGCTGAGGCCGTTAAGACTAATAATCTGCCTCATTTTTCCCACCAGTACATCCGCTGCACCTCGTGGCAGGTCAGCCTGTTTCTCAGAAATGATGGGTGCGATGGCTATCCTGGAATAATCATCGCCTTTTCCCATTGTATTTTGGGCATGAATACCTGGTACCTGCAATAAAATTACTATTACGGCAATAATGAGTGTAAATTTTTTCATCAGTATATAATTTTTATTTCATTGTCCCTTGTATTGAACTGTCAATTATTTTTCTCCGAGGATCAGCCAGGCTTCACCCAGTCCACGCTGATAGATCTTTGATTCGATATTGAAAGGTGGTTTTGACAGATATCTGGAAAGATTGGAAACAAACCTCCTGGTATCCATGGCAATTTCCCTTCCTTTGTACTCCATCATCACAGGAATCCTCACTTGTTCGAAACGCATCATGGTTTCGGTGGCATCGATAGTCGAAAATCTGCCCGAAACGGTATTGTCAGCCATCCAGTTTTCAATATGAAACCCCAGCATATCCATCAGGCCATCAACCTCATAATCCTGCTCCATGTCAATGTCGGCATTATCCCAAACCCTGAGGACGAGAGTAACTTCACGGCCGTTAGCGAACATGTCTTCAAAGAATGACATTAGCTGGGCATTAAAGTTGTCCATATGACTGAGTACCGCTTCCTCAAGTAAAAGATCTACCGTAGCTGCCGAAGAAGGTTTACCGGCACCGGCGGCCCCTGCAATTTGCTTATTTGTGTAAGCATCCAGCCCTTTCAGTGTAAAAGTAACGTAATTGTTGGGCCCCTGGCTTTTTACAACAATACCAAGATCCAGGATAATGTCGGCTTTTGCAGTCCTTTTCAGGATGTCGATGGGTGTTTCCATGATGGCTGCCCCCGAACTTTTTGACGACAACATCGATGTTTCAGCAGTTTGTGAGTCAATGCTTTTTAAGGTCTGTTCGAGGTCTTTCAAAGGAAACCCTCTTTCAGCCATAATTGAGCCCATCTTGATCATGACCAGGCGTAGGTCTTCGTCCTGTTGCAAAGCTTTCCGGTAATCAGGCAGCAACCGGTTCTCCCCGTTGATATTCACAAGAATGGAATAACCATGCTGCATGCAATAATTGTCACTTGGCACCACCATCAGAATGGGTTTCTTTGCCTGACCAAACATGATCAGCGCAGCGAGGATGAACAGATGGGTAAATATTGTCCTTTTCATATTATATTTCCTTTTTTTGTAAGAGATGTTTTTTTTTGATTAGCCTTTAGCATCATGCAGGTTTAAACTGTCATATCAAAATCCTGCGTCCATTTTTTTTGCAATACCTTGTTCTTCAAGATAAGTCCGTAAAGCATTATAATTAACCGAAGCGCTGAGGCCTACTTTATAACCTTTCTTCATCCTTATACGGTCGGCCCCTCCGGGTATGCCATCGGTAGTGCTGTTGACGAAGCTCAGGTACATCCCGCCTGCCTCAAAAAATTTGTCAAAGAAGTCCGTATTTTTCTCATATCCATCCACGGACAATATTGCCGGTGTGGCCGCTGCCCCGTTACCTGCCGGTATACCCCTGAAAATCACCGCCGTAATCGCATTGCGCTTGGCTTCATACACGGCATCATCGGGTTTTTTCCCGTAACCCCAGACTTTCAGAAGTTTAGTTCCATCCTGACCTACTCCAAGGCTCTGGACCTCATAGCTAAAATCACTGTTGTACATGGCTTTGCGCTCTTTACGGCTTTGGGCGTTAACAAGGGTTGTTAAACCAAAAGCAAAAAGCATGATAATCATAATATTCTTCATATCCTGAGATTTTTTTGTGTTAGAACTCAAATCTAATTCCAAACATCAGACTGATGCCATCGCGTCCTGCAAATTTGTCCGTCCATTCATACTCTTCCTTTATTGCCTCATTTTCACTATCCCTTATTTCGGTACTTACGCTTCCGTAAGGGGCATAATAATTAAATTGTCCCATCACAGAAAAGTTGTGTGTGATATTGATTCCCAGGACACCTCCTCCTTTCATATAGTTGGTTCTTATGACCGACAGACTATCGTTGCTGGTGGATTCCTGGCCCCAGGCAAGGAAGGGTATTAACTCCACGATCCTGGCAAAACGGATCCCTTTACCGAGTCCGGCCGAGTACCTGAAAAACGAATAATCTTTATCTTCAAGTTCAACCGGTGCATAATCGCCCATATCAAATCCTATATCGACCATGGCATACAATGAGGGGATGTTGGTGAAAAAACCTGTACGGATCCAAAGTCCCGCCTCAAATCCTGCAATACCGCCAAAACCGCCATAACCGTAGCCGGCCACCAGGGATATCCCTAAATCGTTGCGTTGTTGCATCACCATTCCCTGTTTTACTGTTCCGCCATATATCTGGTAAAATTTGCTTTCAGGACTATACCCTGTAGCCACTTCCCTGTTGTCGGCAATTTTGCCCGTGGCCCTCACCACTGCCTTCCGGTCTTCTTTAGCGGTATCTGTTTTTTCATCCCAGACAAATTCGTATACAAAATAGCGTTGATCGCAACGTAAGCCCTCCTTCTTACCGATCTTTGATCTGATGGGGTGTGTTCCCGATACATTGACCTTCACCCGGAAGGCTTCCAGGTCTTTGTTGATATTGAACACGGCATTGTTATATATTTCTATAACCATCTCATCGAATAATTGTGCCGATGACTTGGGATTATCGGTAAGAACATAAAGCTCACTTGCACCGGAGGTCAGATCGGATTTCCCATATACATACGTAAACGAGAAAGACAGTGTATCGAAGGCAGCAATTTTTACGTTCTTCACTTCTTCCGGATCGTCATCATAAGGCCATATTTTATAAAACCTTTCTACAACTTCATAATCAAAGTCAAGTTTATATAGAAACACATCATATCTGGACCTCCATCCATGAGATGTTTTATCATCGAAGGATGTGAACTCCTTCGGAGAAATAATCAGTACATAGGTCTTATTAACGAGATTCTGGCCGGCGTCTTTCATAACGGCCTCACCCCGTTTGGCTGCTTCAGACATCAGCACATCCTGATCGTTGGCATCATACATACCGCACTTGTGGATGTAGTTGAGGCTGAACATCCCGTTTTCCTGGCGGCTGAACCACTTTGCCACCATTTCCCGTCCAATCCCATTTCTTTCAAGATACTCTTTCAGCAAAGCCCTTTTGTCATCATAGCTCCTGTTCTTAAAATCCCCTGGCATTTCAAAGGAAACACTGCTCAGGTTGTGGTTAAAATACTTATCGGAAAAGTAAATCTTCTCTGCTGATGCTGCAGCATTCATACTGGTACCATCTCCAGCATAACTGGTGATAAAAAAGCTTACGGATGGGCGGGAATAATCGGCCGATAATGCCTCATTCCCCTGCTGGCAATAAACCGGTGACAGGCCCAATAAAACCATTATAAATAAAGCGGTAATGACCCTACTAATAAATGGCAAATATATTTTCATAACATGTAATTTGATTATTAGCAGCATTTTTGATTGAAGAAGGCGCCTGATTGTGCCATCAATTCCATCTGTAAAGATATAAAAATATAAATGATAAGCAGGGCATAAATGTTTTTGAAGTTACCCCGATATGCGGTGCTGCATTAAGAATTACAGTAAATTTGTATTTCAAGGTTCAACATTAAACTTGAAACATACCGGTGGACACGAAACATTACACCATACCCGTTTTTATCCCGGAGCTGGCCTGTCCGTTCCAATGCATCTTCTGCAACCAGCGGAAGATATCCGGGCATCTGAAAGTGCCTTCTCCGGAGGAGGTTAAAGACATTATCGGGAAATACCTGGAAACCATACCCACCAGGAAAAGAGTTGTGGAGATCGGTTTTTTCGGAGGGAATTTCACAGGTATCCCACAGGCAGAACAGGAAGCCTATTTAAAAGTTGCCATCCCCTATCTGGAGCAAGGCAAAATACAGGGTATCAGGCTTTCCACGCGTCCTGATTATATCAGTGTGACCGTGCTGAAACTGCTCAAAAAATATAAAGTAAATACCATTGAACTGGGGGCTCAATCAATGCATGATGAAGTGTTACAGCGTAGCAGCAGAGGGCATACCGTTCAGGATACTATCACCGCTTCCGGATTGATCAGAAAATTCAATTTCAGGCTCGGGCTGCAAATGATGATCGGGCTTCCGGGTGATTCCCTGGAGCTTGCAATGGATACGGCCACACAGATAGTCGAACTAAGGGCGGATAATACCAGGATCTATCCAACCCTTGTCATTAAAGAAACAAAACTTGAAGAACTTTACCATAATAAGAAATACAAGCCATTGCCCCTGGATGATGCTGTCTTTTGGTCTAAAGAAGTTTTTAAGATCTTTGAAAAAGGCCGGGTGAAGGTGATCCGGATGGGACTCCATCCTTCAGAAGGGTTAATTACCGGAAAAGAGCTTGTGGCGGGGCCTTTTCATAAATCTTTCAGGGAACTTGCCATGACAGAACTATGGTGGGAAGAATTAAAGCAGCTGACTAATAATAAATACAAGAGCATCCGGATAACAGTTCACCCAAAGCAGCTTAATTTTGCAGTTGGATATTCAGCAAAAAATAAGAAAAGATTGTTAGAACATTATAATACTGTTGTGTATCAGACAGATGTTGAATTAGAAGGAAGAGACTTTTATGCTGATAATTATTGATAAGAGAATACCCCGGGAAGCAAAGCAGAAACTGGCTTTTTTCGGTGAATTAGCGGAGTTTGAAACAAGCGGGATCACCTATGAAGCCATTTCCGGACATCCGGATATTTTTATGTGTGAACTGGAAGGGCAATTGGTAGTGGCACCCAATATCCCGGAATCATTTCCGGAACAATTAAGGAAACACGGAGCCGGTGTCATCATGGGAGAAAGTCCGGTTGGGGCAAAATATCCTGAAAGCGTTCATTACAATGCCGTGGTTACGGAAAAATATATGATACACAATTTCAGGCATACCGATTCCAGCCTCACAAATCGCACCGATAACCTGGATTTGATCCATGTAGATCAGGGATATTGCCGGTGTAACCTTCTGCCACTGAAAAATGATCATTTTATAACTTCCGATGCCGGGATTCAAAAAGTACTCACAAGATTTCATATTGACGTTTTGTATGTTGATCCCCGGGATATCCTGTTGCCAGGAAAAAAACATGGCTTTTTCGGAGGGGCATGCGGTGTTTTTAATGACCATGTTTTTACCCTCGGAAGTTTAGATCATTTCAATGACGGGGGAAAAGTCAGCGAATATCTTTCCGGTCTGGGATATCAGATCATCGAGTTATACGATGGGCCTCTTTTTGATGGCGGAAGCATCTTTTTTCTTGAATCTTGAAAAAACGTACCTTCGCAAATTCTTAATTTAAAGGACAAGACCATCATGCTACGAACACACACTTGCGGTGAATTAAATATCGATAATACCGGACAGGATGTTACTTTAACCGGCTGGGTCCAAAAGTCAAGAGATCTTGGGGGAATGACCTTTATCGACCTGCGCGACCGTTACGGGATCACCCAGCTTGTCTTCAACATGGACACAGATCCGGATTTGTGTGAGCAGGCCCGGAAACCCGGCAGGGAATTTGTTCTTTCGGTTAGCGGAAAAGTGACAGAACGAAGCAATAAAAACAAGAAGCTATCCACGGGTGACATCGAAATAATTGTAAACACGCTGAAGGTGTTGAATCCTTCGAAAACACCTCCTTTTACCATTGAAGACGAGACCGATGGCGGAGAAGAGATCAGGATGAAATACCGTTACCTTGATCTCCGGAGAAACCCGTTGAAAAAAAACCTGGAATTGCGGCATAAACTTGCTTTGAAAACCAGGAATTACATGGATTCAATTGATTTCATCGAGATCGAGACGCCGTTCCTTATCAAATCGACTCCCGAAGGAGCCCGCGATTTTGTGGTGCCCTCCCGGATGCACCAGGGAACCTTTTATGCTCTGCCGCAGTCCCCCCAGACTTTCAAACAACTGCTGATGGTGGCCGGGTATGACAAGTATTTTCAGATCGTTCGTTGTTTCCGCGATGAAGACCTGCGTGCCGACAGGCAACCCGAGTTTACTCAAATCGATTGTGAGATGTCATTTGTTACCGAGGATGATGTGCTGGCTATTTTCGAAGGATTGATCACCTATCTTTTCAAGGAAATAAAAGGTATGGAGATTGGTGGATTTGCCCGGATGACTTTTGATGATGCCATGAAATATTATGGATCCGATAAGCCGGATTTGAGATTCGGCATGCAGTTCGTTGAGCTGAATGCCCTTGTAAAAGATTCCGGTTTTAAAGTTTTTGAGGACGCAGAACTGGTGGTTGGCATCAGTGTGCCGGGATGTGCAGGCTACTCCAGAAAGCAGCTTGACCAACTGGTTGATTTTGTGAAGAAGCCACAGATCGGGGCAAAAGGACTTATCTATGTGAAATATAATGAAGACGGTTCATTCAAGTCATCGGTGGATAAATTTTTCGATCAGCAAGCCTTTCAAAAATGGACTGAGGCTTTTAATGCCAAACCCGGTGATCTGTTATTGGTAATGGCTGGTCTCACGGATAATACACGCAAAGCCATGGGCACCCTCCGCCTGGAGATGGGCAACCGGCTCGATTTATGCGATCCCAATGTATTTAAGCCATTGTGGGTAGTCGATTTTCCATTGCTTGAATGGAATGATGAGGCCCGGCGTTTCCATGCCATGCATCATCCTTTCACTTCTCCGAAACAGGAGGACATTCATTTACTGGAGCCTCACCCCGGCAAGGTCAGGGCAAATGCCTATGACATGGTCATCAACGGGGTGGAGATCGGAGGAGGCTCAATCAGGATACATGATAAGGAGCTGCAGAAAAAAATGTTTGCACTCCTCGGCTTTACTGAAGAGCAGGCACAGCAGCAGTTTGGATTTCTCATGAATGCTTTTGAATACGGCGCCCCACCACACGGCGGCATAGCCCTGGGCTTCGACCGGCTGGCGGCCCTTTTCGGTGGCTCCGATACCATTCGTGATTTCATTGCCTTTCCAAAAAATAATGCCGGACAGGATGTAATGATCGATTCTCCATCAGTGATCTCGGAGGAACAGTTGAAGGAACTGGGTATCGGGATGGTAGGCGGTTGACGGTTGGCAGTTTCAACTCGCCCTTTCGCCCTTTCGCCCACTCGCCTTTTCGTAATACTACCTCATCACGGATTCAATAATCTTCGGAATATCAGTATTATCGATAGTTCCCGAAAATTTCTCAGCCCCAACACCGATTGCATATACCGGAACATTTACGCCCGTATGTGAATAGCTTGTCCAGCCGATGCCGGCTTTTTCATTCAGTAGTTGAGAAAGCGTTATGGTGAGAGGTTCGTAACCCCCGTAAGTCAGATTTGTACTGGGATCATCTCCGGGATACATACTGGTATAGAAAGCTGTTTTGATGCGTTTCATGTCTTCTTCGGTCAATGGTACTTTGTTTTTATGACCCAGCCCGAAATCGTTACGTATGATTTCAAGCATTTTTGCATAGTCAATCGTATCATTTCCGGAAAGTTTTTCACGGAAATCAGCCACAATCTCATTAAAGTGATCATTTGAACTTTTTTGATATTTCAGAAGTTCAATGTTTAAATCATAGTGTACCGTGTTATTTCCCAAAGCCATTCCCCCTGTTTCATGATCTGCTGTAACCACAATAAGTGTTTGTTGGGGATGCGCTTCATAAAACCCGAATGCTGCTTCAATGGCTTTATCAAGCGCGATGACTTCCTGAATACAGCAAGCCCCGTCATTTGCATGGCATGCCCAGTCGATCTTGCCGCCTTCTACCATGATAAAGAAACCCGCTTCATTATTGAGCAGTTCAATGGCTTTCACTGTAAAATCAGCCAGGCTGAGATCATCGGGCGTCATATCGAGAGTATATGGCATGGCACCATTTTTGTCCAGGCGGGGTGAAATGGCAATTGCCCTGCCGGAGGTATTATCGAGATCATTAAAACCATCCCTGGTATTGACTACAGTAAACCCGTTTTTCCTGGCTTCTTCCATAAGGTCGATAACTACCTCACCTATAGTACCTTGGGGTTTAATAAAGCCGCCTCCCCCGAAAAAGTCGAAATCACTTTGAACAAGATCATAGCCGATTTCAAAATACATGCTTCGTTTCGGTTGATGGGCATAAAATACCGCCGGTGTTGCATGGTCGATAGAAACATTTGAGATGATCCCCACCTTCATGCCTATTTCCTTAGATCTTTCAGCAATGGTTTTGAGTGGTTTTACCCCATCCGGGTCCATAGAGATCCGGCTGATATTCGTTTTGTACCCTGTGGCCAACGCAGTTCCTGAGGCCGCAGAGCCGGTAATGAACCTGTTCCCGGCAAATGTGCTCATGTAACCGGTCGCAGGAAACCTGGTAAACGTAAGATTATGGAATCCGGCTTCTCCATTGACCGCCGCGAGATAAGCCTCGGCAGCGTTCACCTGTGCCACCCCCATACCGTCACCAATAAACAAAAAGACATAATTTGCTTTATCTTCAGCTATTGATTCTTGAGCAGAAGTAAGTGATACCGGGATAATGAAAATCGACAGTAAGAAGTATTTAATGAATCGTTTCATGAGTACCTGGTTTTTGTTTAACGAAATCTCAAAATTAGTCATTAATAAGGTTCTACCACGAATTTTTCTTAGGACGAGACACCCATCTCAACTCTCACATCTCAACTCTCAACTCTCATATTTATGCAAACATTGCCGATTTCATATTACTTTTGCAAAATATGACTGCCAAAGACATAGAGATCATGGCTCCGGTTGGCTCTTACGAATCCCTGACAGCTGCAATACATGGCGGAGCTGATGCCGTTTATTTCGGGATCGAGCACCTGAATATGAGATCCCGTTCATCAAAAATTTTCACCCTGGAGGATCTGAAAAATATTTCCAGTATCTGTAAGGAGCATGGGATACGTTCCTATATCACCCTGAATACAGTGATCTATGATGAGGAAATGTCGTTGATGAGCAATATTGTGGATGCTGCTATCGAGCATGGCATCAGCGCTATCATAGCTTCCGATGTTTCAGTCCTGCAGTATGCTTCGGAAAGCGGTATGGAAGTACATATGTCAACACAGACCAATATCACAAATATCCGGGCGGTAAAATTTTATGCACAATTTGCCGATGTCATGGTAACGGCCCGTGAGCTTTCCCTGGAACAGGTGAAAGAGATTACAGAGGCCATTCAAAAGGAAGGGATCAAAGGACCATCAGGAAAACCGGTCCGGATTGAAATATTTGCTCACGGGGCAATGTGCATGGCTGTGTCGGGAAAATGTTACCTGAGCCTCGATACCATGAACTCTTCCGCCAACAGGGGAGCCTGCCTGCAGGTATGCCGCCGGCCTTACAAAGTTTTTGATGCTGACGGGGAAATTGAACTGGAGATTGACAACGAATACATCATGTCGCCAAAAGACCTGAAAACCATCGATTTTCTGGATAAGATCTTAGACGCAGGTGTGAGGGTGCTGAAAATAGAGGGAAGAGGCCGGTCGGCCGACTATGTGATGACTGTTACACAATGTTACCGTGAAGCAGTGAATGCATATTTCGATGGAACTTACACAAAAGATAAAATAGAAGCCTGGAATAATAAGCTGGGTACCGTATATAATCGCGGATTCTGGGATGGATATTACCAGGGCAGGCAACTTGGCGAATGGACAGAGAAATATGGGAACCTTGCCACCAAAAGAAAGATCTATGTGGGAAAGGTCACGAATTATTATACCAAACTGAAAGTGGCGGAGATCAGGATGGACACTCACGACATACAACTGAATGATGATATCATGATAATCGGTCCCACCACCGGGGTATATGAACATACCGTTGGGGAGATCAGGGTGGATTTGAAAAATGTTGAAAAAACCATTAAAGGGGAAGTCTGTTCCATCCCGGTGAATAGTTTTTTAAGAAGATCTGATAAAGTTTATAAAATAGTAGATGCCTGAAGTCGTGAGAAGTGAAGCGTGAGAAGTGAAGCGTGAAGCGTGAAACGTGAGTGGTGAGTGGTGAATAGTGAGTAGAAAACTGAATAGATACATCACAATTAATGATTCTAATAAAAAAGTACAGGATAAAAGACCGTCCTGATCTGGCTGAGAGGGGAAATGCGATACGAAGAATAGTTTTTATTGATGAGATGCTTGTAGATCCTGAGCTGGAATATGAAAACGAGGAAGAAGCCGTTCATTATTTACTGATTGTGGATGGGATGGCTGTTTCCACTGCGAGGTGGCGGGAGACAGAAAAGGGGATCAAACTGGAGCGCTTTGCAACCTTGAGAGAGCAGCGTGGCAAAGGATACGGCGCTTCGATCCTGAAAAAGGTAATAGAGGATGTGGTCCCTTTGCATAAGACCATTTACCTGCATTCACAGGTTAACGCAGTATCGTTTTACGAGAAATACCGGTTCGTTAAAGAAGGACAAATGTTCATCGAAGCTGATATCGAACATTATTACATGAAGCGTAAATAGGCTCTTTCATTCTTAACGCAGCACAAGGCTGTAATCAAATTGATTAACGATTAACGATTGTAGATTAACGATTGTAGATTGAGGGTTAGCGATAGTAGGAAAAAATCTGAAATCGTTAATCGTTAATCTCAAATCGTTAATCAATGCACTTTACAAACTTTCAACTCTGCATGAATAATACAGGGTTCAGTACCTAGCATTTATTTGTTGTTGTAAGCCCATTTGACCCAGATAGCGCCCCAGGTGAAGCCACTTCCAAACGCGGAAAGTATCAGGTTGTCACCTTTCTTAAGTTGACTTTCCCATTCCCACAGGCAAAGCGGAATCGTAGCAGAGGTAGTATTTCCGTAACGCTCAATATTGACCATCACCTGTTCTTTTTTGAGGCCCATCCGGCGGGCTGTGGCATCGATGATACGCAGATTGGCCTGATGAGGTACCAGCCAAGCGATATCTTCAGACTTAAGATTATTTCTCTCCATGATCTCCACTGAGATATCAGCCATGCCGATAACCGCAACTTTAAACACTGCCTGCCCTTCCTGGTACATGAAATGCTCTCCCTGATCAACGGTTTCCCGGGATGCCGGCTTCACAGATCCACCGCCTTTCTGCAATAAATATTTTAACCCTGACCCATCCACCCTCATAATGGAGTCCATGATGCCTGTTTCTTCTGTTGTGGGTTCCAGAAGAATAGCAGCTGCAGCATCTCCGAATAATATACAATTAGCACGGTCAGTATAGTCTGTTACCATCGACATTTTTTCACTACCGACTACGATCACCTTTTTATACGTTCCATTTTCGATGAACTGGATAGCTGTTTTAAGTGAAAAAATAAAGCCTGAACAGGCTGCATTAATATCAAAGCTCCAGGCGTTCGTAAGGCCTGTTTTATAAGAAATGATATTTGCCGTGGCTGGAAAAGCGTAGTCAGGTGTGACGGTCGGACATATGAGAAGGTCAATTTCTTCAGGTTTTATACCTGTTTTTTTCAACAGTCCCTCCACCGCTTTGGCACCCATATCAGAAGACCCCAAACCCTTTTCCCTCAAGATCCTTCTTTCTTTGATGCCAGTCCTGGTGGTGATCCACTCATCAGTGGTATCCACCATTTTTTCCAATTGTTCATTGGTGAGAACATAATCCGGAACCCAGCCATGAACACCTGTTATAGCTGCTCTTATCTTTTCCATATTAATACTTTATTATACTCAGGCTTCAGCTTTGGCTATAACCAGTTTGCCTTTATAATAAAGGTCGCCGTCTACATAATAAGCCCTGTGATATACATGTACGGTCCCGGTAGTCGGGCATTTGGCAAGAGTGGGCCTTTCTGCCTTGTAATGTGTCCTTCTTTTATCCCTTCTTGTTTTTGATATTTTTCTCTTCGGATGAGCCATAATTATTGTTTTTAACTGATTTTTCTTTTATTTATTGTCTTTAAGCTTCTTTAAAGCATCCCACCGGGGATCTGCCTCTGAGTCTTTCTTTTGTTCATCAATTTTACTGGTCACTTCAGGGTCACAAAGACTATTCCCGTTTTCATCTTCTCCGTGTACTTTTCTATAGGGAAGCATCAGGCTTATGAACTCATATAAAAAATGACTGATGTCAATTTCATACTCATCTTTAGTTATCATGATGATTTCATCCGCATCTTTCTCTTTCTTATCCCCGAATTTAACGATCAGGCTTTCCGTGCCTGACACAGGAAAATCAAATTCTTCCCCGCACCTGTCACAGATAACCCTGAGATAGCCTTCCATGGTAAAATTCAGGAGCAGCATATTTTCCTGCTTATCAAGCTCTACCTCAGTATTTACTTTCCCTTGACGGATCTCACCGTACTCAAAGCTTTCAAAGAACCAATCACCAATTTCAAACCGATACTGATGTTTTCCTGCTGGTAATCCGCTGAAACGGATCTTTAAATCCTTCAAATCATCCACTTCTTACCCTCCTCAAAATTTGGGCGGCAAAGGTATAGATTAATATTTTTATTTACAAATGACACTTTAGCCTGATTAAGAATTATTCAGGATAAATTAATTATTCAATTTTAAATAGTGTTGTTTCGCTCACGCTATCTTCGCTTTCTATGCTTACAATCCGGCACTAATTAAGAATGTTGCTGCAAAGGCAATAATTGCATACAATTCGGGGAATACGGCAAGCACCATTGTTTTGCCGAAAATATCGTGCCCTGAACCTATACCGGCAATTCCTGATGCACAAACGCTGCCTTGTTTT
>DAOWEV010000081.1 GCA_030638325.1 Bacteroidales bacterium | reverse complement strand
TGAATCAATTCCTTATACAGACCGGGGCCAATGTCAGTTTTTGAAATCTGAAGCTTTCGCTCTATCTCAATCACATTATAATTGCGAACCACCCGGATGTATAATGTGCCAATCTCATTTTTAACTTCTATGATGGCATTTTCGGTAATATAGGTATAGCCTGAAGGTAATTCAAGCCTGAACTTGTATTCTTCCTTTATATCATATGGAAGTCTCAGGGGGGTTGTTCTATTATCCGGCAGGGAGCCCAGGCGCCAGCTCTCAATGCCATTTTTAAGGACAGGAAGTTGAAAGATGAAATAACCATTATATGATGTCGCTGGTTTATCATTTTCAGTCTCTAAGATAAACGTCAGGTTTTTCTCAGAAAGCCTTTCGATATGAGCCTCCTTGATATTTTCTGAGAAATTGCCTGTTGACACTAATGTTTTCATTGCAGACGAGTCTTTTCTGAGCGTTATATACGGGCTGGCATAATCAGAAAGCCGGACTTCAATCTGACCCGTAATTTTACTAGTGTCCTTAAAAACCCATTCGCCATTTAATAGGAGATCATTGATCCCGGGCTTTTCTTCGAATACCCTGAGGCTCTCCACAGCAGCGTCTAATTGGATCATTACTTTGTGGTCAAGATTGTAAATGTAATTCCTGTCTTGATCGCTGGTGGCTGATAAATACCATCTACTATATTTTTTAGGGTTCACCTGCACAAGAAACGTTTTAAAAAGGTTCAGGTCGCCAATTTCTTTATCAAAGAAGCTTGAGGGTATTTCGGCAACGGGAAAAGCATTGATATTGGCTTTTAGCAGCATTCGTGCCAGTAAAATAGATTTTTCAAGGCTGGTTCCATACGCACTGTTCCAAACGTCATTTGGGGTGCGGTACCTGAATCCTGTGAGGCGTGGAGAGACATGGATGGTTTTAATATCTTTAACTACCAGTTTTTGCAGATCCAGGATGATATCTAATTCATCTTTGCTTGTAGCCGTGATTTCTTCAACAGCTTTCGATATTTCAGGATTCAGATCCTGCCAGAAGGCTTCCTGGTTTACAAATGAAAAGTATGCCATTGTGAAGTCTCTCGCTGTGCTAAAAACCAGCCGGGGCATTTTATCGTGATTAGCCATAGTTTCATACGGAATGCCTTGCAGCTCCCTGAACAACCAGGTATAAACAGTTGTTCCCCGGTCACTGAAAGTGTCCGGTCCGGTCCTGATATTACAGGCTTTGTAATGCAGGGGGATATCCTCCGGTAACCTCACGATGACCTGCATCTCCTGAACGGGGATGCGTTCACCTATCCATATATTCTCCATCAGGAAAGGCATGAATTCCTTGTTTGAATGAATGGTATAATCAAGATTAATGACAGCGCCTTTTTCCGTACCCGTATGTGTTACCACCATCTCCCTTAAGTTATTGAAGGCGGGGGCATCTTTGGCAAAACGGGGAAGCAACTCATTAAATGCATTTTCCGGCGTTTGAATTTCCTTCCCATCAGCCATGACAGTGTAGGAATAGTTTATTTTCAATTCCTGGAATTCAGGATTATACACTATAAATGTCTCCCCGAACAATCGCTGAAATGAATAGTGGGTCAATAATTTCAACTCTTTGTGGTAGTGTAAATCGAAGCTTCCATCATTGTATAAAGTATATTCTTTCACCAACTTCTGATAAACAGCATCAGCATTTTCCTGTGCCCTGTTTGCCAATGGCAAAATACTTGCAAAGACAAGGCATATAACAATAATTTTAACGGTTTTTATTCGCATCTTTTTATTTTTTACTTTGTACCTTTTACCTTGAGAATGACGGGTTCTTCCATGAAAGACTTTTGAGCCATTACAGCCTTTCTGTAGGAAGGCCACTCATCGGCTTCATAGACCCGTTTTTTGAATATGATCACTTGTATCATCCGCAGGGTTTTTCCTGATAAGCTGAGGCTGAATTCCCCTTCAACTCCGGCTGTTTCATCCTGAAAAGTCTCATATGCCGGGGCATAGATAAGATCATAATCACCCGGCAATTTAATAGACTCATTGAATTTCACAAATCTTGAGCAACGATCCCGAAACGGATATTCCCTTTCTTCCAAAGAAGTATTCTGGTAAAGGTGAGACATACCACGTTTGAAAATACCTGAACCTATGAAAGTGTGAATGATGATCTCTTTTTCAGTAACGATAGCATAATCCGAAATCTCATATTTGATCTTTAGCTTTATGGGGCCTGTCTGATATTGGTATGGGTCGGTATAATTGGTCTCTGTGATCCTGACGGACGGGTGGACGGCTCTGATTGCTCTTTCAATATTGTTTTCCCAGAGGTTCTTATAGGATGAGGTAAACATTCTTCTGAGGGCAGCATCTGATTGTCCTTCAGCCATGACCGTAAGCTCCCCTGTAAGTGAGCCGTCTGAAGCCAGTTCGGCATTCCCATAGATCCGGATAAAGTGTTTCTCGGGTGGGGATAGAGGCGTGATTTTCAGATCGGCGCCTTCAGGTAGCCCCATCAGATAGTTTTGCTGTTGCTCAGCGCTCGACCAGAGCTCTCTCACGAAAGGTACCCAGGTGGGGTCCAGCAAGCGGTATTCACCGCTGGATAATTTAACAACAGTTACACTGTGATTGAACTGGTCGGCCGGGATATAGTCAATCCTGGACCCGGCCATGGTCATGGCAGCATAAGATTCGAACCCTGCCGCACGCAGCATGGTCACCAGCATCCCTGCCTTGTCTTTACAGACACCGCAGCGGTCGGTAAATGTCATATCTCCTTTGTGCAGTGTAAATCCTTCGCCTGGGCCCATGGATATTCCGGAATACCTGATCTCATCAGCCACCCAGTGGGTTAACCTGGAAATCGAGTCCATCTCGTTCCTTGCCCCTGCAAGGATCTCATCGACTTTGGATTTTATCTCCGGGGTAAATTCAAAACTCCCGTAATCTTCATTTACATTATAAAACCAGATGGATTTAGCAAACCAGTCGGGACTGGTTGAGATCAGCAGTTTGGGAGCCACATCCGACAGAGCTACCATACCTGGTTTTCGCTTCATGGGCATCATGTCTCTCTTGATGAAAGTATAAATCAATTTACCGTTTTCGAGAACCACAGAAGACTGAATTTCACCATTATAAAATTCGTATTGAACAAGCTTGTTCTGGGGCAGTTTTACACGGTAAAACTTCTCGATGACAGGATTGGAACTCCAGAATTCCACAATGTCATAATAATGACCTCGCATGGGCGGGATATACTTTTCATCTTCACCCTGCAACAGGGCGTAGGTGAATCCTTTACGGAACAAAAATACTTCCACGGCATCCCCCGGTTCGAGTCTTCCTATCCCAATCATTTTCTCCCTCGCGCCCCAGTAAATTCCCCGTGCCGGCTGGGGATAATCAAGGACCTGATCGACATTCAGCTCTTCAACGCCACCGCCTTTACGGTATATCACGACTTTCTTAATATCGACATAAGCCGACTGCGGATCATAGTAATATTTGATCACATTCAGATTTAAGGCGCCCTTACTTGTGAGTACTTTATACAATTTATGGGAGTTGACATAACTCAATCCGCTTTCCTGGACATCCACGGTGGTACTGTCGAAAATGACCAGTACATTGGCCCCGGGATAATCTTTCTTGCAACCCGATCCTTTGATCATGTCCTCAACGGGACCAGCGAGGACAACGTTTACAAGGAAAAAAAATACCGGGAGAAATAAGCTCTTTTTAATCATAACCTAACTTTTAAACTTTCAACTTTGAATTCAGTTCAAAAAGACATTTATCTAAAAAAACTTGAAAAATATGCCACAGATTCACAGATTTAATTTTTAATAATCTGTGAACTTAACGAAGTGATTTCATGAACACCTTTGAAAATAAATAATATTGTGAATAATCTGTGGTTATATTTAGTTTTTACTACTTTTCTTAATGGACTCAACTTTCAACTTTATAACTTTATAACTTTCAAATTTCAACTTTCAACTTATAACTTATAACCTATAACCTATAACCCATAACCTGTAATAGATGGCAAGTTTAATAAAAAGTTAGTTCAACTCAAAGGGGATTATCATATAATTAAATTAAATTTGCCTGAACCAAATTAATTATCTGTCATGAACACTTATTATACCCGTTTTCTGAAGCTGATCGTTGCCATGGTATTCATTTTACCGGTTGCTTCGTGTAATCATTTTGAACAGAAAGAGGCAGTAGCTGAACCGGCTGCATTTTCATTTGTATTTCTTACCGACATACATATTCAACCTGAAAAAAATGCTGTTGAAGGATTTAAAACAGCCATCAGCATGGTCAATGAAATCCATCCGGATTTTGTTATCACCGGGGGCGATCTGATCATGGATGCGCTTGAGCAGCCGTATGGCAGAGTGGATACCTTATATAATTTGTATAATGAAGTGGTGAAAGATATTCAGGTCCCCGTTTATAATACAATTGGTAATCATGAGATCTTCGGCTGGTTTGAAAAGAGTGGTGTTGACAGGTCTCATCCGGAGTTTGGAAAAAAGATATTTGAAAACAGGATAGGCCGGAGGTATTACTCTTTTGATCACAAAGGCTGGCATTTCCTGATCCTGGATTCTGTAGAAGAAGATGAAAAAGGCTACAGAGGTGGAGTTGATAGTGTGCAGATGGAGTGGATCAGACAGGATCTTGCCGGGATCGATGCAGAAGTCCCGATCATCGTAAGCGTTCACATTCCTTTTTTCTCTATGGAGACACAGATATTCAGGGGGGTGATGGAGCCTAATTCCGTGTGGTCGGTAATAAACAATGCCAATGAGGTGCTGGAATTATTCAAGGATCACAATTTAAAGCTGGTTTTGCAGGGCCATCAGCATTTTCTGGAATTAATCTATGTCAGGGGGATTTATTTCATCACCGGCGGAGCTGTCTCCGGCGCCTGGTGGGGCGGGAGTTTCGACGGAACAGAAGAAGGCTTCCTCCTGATCACCCTAAAAGGTTCTGAATTTGAATGGGAATACCTGGATTATGGTTGGGAAGTAATTCAACCCTAAGGGTCGCGAATTATTTTGATGTGCTGGCTCCATTTCCAAGGGGCAACGCCCCGTAATGTATTAGCTCAGGGCGAAGTGAAACGAAGTCCTGAGACAAGAGGTTCATATTTGACACAAGCCCTGAAAGGGCGGCACCCTCATACACAAAGATTTGTCAGTCCCACACATAAGGTCCGTCAAAATCAATGTTATATTCGTTGAAAAATTATTGATTACCTTTCGGGCTTTCAGCCCTTACTTTAATCTTAACTTAAAGTCTCAGGGCTCGTTTTACTTCACCCTGAGCTTATACCTTGAATCCTTTCAGGATTCCAACAAAAACACATTTTTTAACCCAGCATATCAAAATAGAATTTAGCCAACAGCATACGATTGTGAGGTAAATATTTGGCATCTATCTATTTTTGTTGTATATTTCGGGTTTGGTATTGGCCAGTTAATACCTTTATTTACCTGACCTGGCACTATCATGAAATACTTAGCGCTCATCACTTTTATTCTGCTGATTTGTTATCAAACAGAGGTATCATCGCAGCCCTGCCTGCCTGAAGGAATCTCCTTTTCTACCCAGACAGAGATCGACAATTTTCAAACTAACCACCCCAACTGTACTGAGATTGAAGGGGATGTGACTATAAATGGAGATGATATTACTAATTTAAACGGTCTAAATGTTTTAACTTCCATCGGGGAATACCTTTTGATTTTTAGCAATGGAGCCCTGATCAGTTTAACAGGACTGGACAATGTAACTTCCATCGGGGGGGACCTTTGGATTCATTGCAACGATGTTCTGACCAATTTATCAGGACTGGATGATTTGGAATCCATCGGGGGAGAACTTTGGATATATTACAACAATGTTCTACCCAATTTATCAGGACTGGATAGTCTGGAATCCATCGGGGGAGACCTTTGGATATATTACAACGATGTTCTGACTAGTTTATCAGGACTGGACACTCTGGATTCCATTGCGGGAGGTCTTGAAATTGCTGACAACCCTGCCTTGACAAGTTTAATTGGCCTTTACAATGTGACTTCCATTGAGGGATACCTTCGGATTATTAACAATGCTTCTCTGACCAGTTTAACGGGATTGGACAATATAAATGCGGGCTCAATCAACCACTTAAGAATTTGTAATAACAATTCCTTAGCTACTTGTGCTGTGCAAAGTATTTGTGATTACCTGGTTTCACCCAGTGGAAGTGTTAATATCTATAATAATACACCTGGTTGCAACAATCCACATGAAATAGCAAATGCTTGTGGGTTTACTTTATCTTGCCTGCCTTACGGTAACTATTATTTTAATTCTCAAACCGAAATTGACGACTTCCAAACCAATTATCCGGATTGTACAGAATTAGAGGGGGTTATAAGAATATACGGATCTGGTATAACCAATTTAAATGGATTAAGTGTGGTGACTTCCATCGGGGAAGACCTTGTGATAGTGTACAATGATACCCTGGACAATTTAACAGGTCTTGACAATGTGACTTACATCGGGGGAAGCCTTGTGATTATGTATAATGATACCCTTACCAGTTTAACAGGTCTTGACAATGTAACTACCATCGCAGGATACCTTGGTATTGAAGACAACGCTGCCCTAACCAGTTTAACAGGCCTTGAAAATGTGACTTACATCGCGGGATCTCTTAGGATTCAGAACAATGCTGCCCTGACCAGTTTAACAGGCCTTGACAATATGACATCCATCATGGGAGATCTTTGGATTCGAAATAACGCTACCCTAACCAGTTTATCAGGACTGGACAATGTGACGTCCATCGGGGTAGAACTTAGGATTGGTTACAACACTGCCCTAACCAGTTTAACTGGGCTGGACAATGTGACTTCAATCGGGGGATACCTTGAAATTTGGTCCAACGATGCCTTGACCAGTTTAACAGCTCTTGACAATGTGACTTCCATCGCGGGAGCTCTTAGGATTCAGTACAACGCTGTCCTGACCAGTTTAGCTGGATTGGACAATATTAATTCCGGATCTATTAATGATTTATATATGATCGGTAATTCCTCTTTATCCACCTGCGAGGTGAAAAGTGTTTGTGACTACCTGGCCAGTCCAAATGGGATAATTTCGATTTATAACAACGCTACAGGTTGCAACAACCAGGCAGAAGTGGAAGAAGCTTGTGAGACGGTTACCATAGATGAGGTACACCTTACAGAAAATCTATTAATATACCCCAACCCCCTGGCCAATTCCGCAACCATCTCATACAAGCTCATGGAACCAGGAAAAGTTACCCTTACCATTTACAACTACCTCGGACAACAGATGGAAACCCTAGTTAACCAATATCAGCAGATAGGTAAGCACCAGGTAATATGGAATGCTGAAGGACTGACCTCAGGAATCTACTTCTTCAGGTTGCAAGCCGGACAGGAGATTGCAACAAGAAAAATTCTGGTTATCCATTAGTTACGGGGCATTTAGAAAATAAAAGACTGGTAGTAAAATAAATTAAGATAAAGAAGTTAAAAGTTCATATCTTTGAAGTATGAAGAAAAGAACTCAATTAATTAGTCAATTGATACGACATTACATTAATGCTATTGACACTGAAGCAGAAGTAATTCTATATGGTTCGCGTGCACGCGGAGATGAACGACCAGAATCAGATTGGGATATTTTAATTTTAACCGACTATCCAATTAATATAAATAAAGAAAGACTTTTTAGGAACAAGCTATATGACCTGGAATTAGAAACAGGTGAACCTTTTTCAGTATTTGTATATTCAAAGGATGATTGGATTTCAAGACAGAGCATTACTCCGTTCTATCATAATGTAACTCAAGAGGGGATTAGATTATGAACATTGAGGAAAGAAATTACGAATGCCCTGTAACAAGTGGCTTTGCTTAAAAAAGGTTGAGGTCATTGGTATTACTGCAGCTTTTTCATTTGCTCTTCGGTGAGCCCCTCAGGATCGAATCCTGCATCCCTGCATAAAAAATATATTGTTGCCGATTTAGTTAGTATCTCAATGCGGTCGAAAGCTTCATTCAGGTCTTTTCCAATGGCAAGACAACCATGTTTTTCCCATAATACAACAGGGTGCTCCTGCAAGGACTTAAGGGTTGCTGTGGCCAAATTTTCTGACCCTGGTAATTCAAAAGGTACCAGCCCTATACCCTCCGGAATGAAATATTCAGTTTCGGGGTGCATGCTCCACAGCATATCATTCAGGGTTTTTTCATTCATGTATTTGGGGATGTGGGTGAGGGCGATCAATTCCTGGACATGGGTGTGAAGTATGGCTTTGTCCGTTCCACCGCGTTTGGCCAATAGCTCGTGAATGGCCAGGTGTGACGGCAGCTCGCTGGAGGGGAGGCTCGTGGAGTCTTTTTCTTCAAACAATACCTGGTAGGCAGTCCCGGCTTCCGAAATTTTGATAAGGCATATATTATTGCCGGGATCTTTGGCAAGGCTGCGCATCCGGCTCCCTTTGGTGGTGATGAATATAAAGTTTCCTGCTATATGTTGATAAGGATTCTTTAGATCGATCATTGGGGATGCCCTGAAATCGAAATTCAAACCTGGAAAATATTCGGTCACATTCACTGAAATGTTTCCCGCCCCGGCTTCAGCCCATCCTTTCTCCCAGAGCAGACCTGCTACCGTGACAATCTCCTGAGCGGCATTTTGGGCTTTCTGGTTGATTTTATTTAGCTCCATTGTAACTATTTAGGTGTTATCTGTTATACGAATGTTTATCTTCATATTAAACTCTAAGCTCTAATTTCTAAATCCTAAACAATCACAAAATTCAAATTTTCAAATGTTTAAAACTGTGTTGTAGTATTCATCTTTTCAGACTTCACTATTATTGGCCCATGCACTAGTAAACAGATCATCAACAAAACTCTTTCCTCAAAGACGCGCTGTTTTGGGTTTTGTATTTCTGACATTTAAATTTGTTTAGGATTTAGGAATTCGGATTTAGTGCTTTATCAGATACTTAACAAACAAAATTATAGCTAAATTAATACATTGTATTTATCTTTTATTCTTGAAAAACGCTGTCATTATTGATGCACACTCCTGTTCAAGAATACCTGATATCACTTCTGTTCCGGGATGAAGCATTTTCTTGTTCACCCTGGTAAACCCTCTTTTTTCATCGGCTGCACCATAAACTATTTTACCGATTTGTGTCCAGAAAGCGGCCCCTGCACACATGACACACGGTTCCACCGTAACGTAGAGCGTACAATCCTGCAGGTATTTCCCTCCCAGGAAGCTGGCCGCAGCAGTGAAAGCTTGCATTTCTGCATGGGCAGTGACATCAGTAAGTTGCTCGGTGAGGTTATGGGCACGGGCAATGATCTGATCGTTAATGACAATCACTGCGCCCACCGGAACTTCGTCCAGATCGTATGCTTTCCCGGCCTCTTTGAGGGCCTCTTTCATGAAGTATTCGTCTGTGAATTGCAGTAATTGCATGCCTTTATTGATCAGAAATTTCCAACTAATTCGCAGGAAACAGTCAGATCATTTCCTGATCAGTATTTTCTGTGTTTTGAAAATTTTATCTGTATCTATCTTCAGAATATACTCCCCTGCGGAAAGAAACGACAGGTCAATGTGGGTTTCTAAAGTTCCGGCAGGAATATTATTGTCAAAAACTTTTTGACCGGAAGTGTTAAAAACCATCATGTGGAGATCGTCTGTGGTTTTGGTGTCGAATGAAACCCTGAAAGCTCCGGTGGATGGATTTGGGTATACACTGAATCCGGCAAGCTCTGCTTCTTCACTCACGCTTGTTGAGATATCCCAGGTGACATAAGCCAACCCTCTTCCATGGGTGGCTGCTACAACTGTGTTATCAGCCATCCGCATTTGCAGCATATCCACCCTTACATTGGCAAGTCCACTGACATCAGAGGCCCACGTAGTATTGGGCTGATCTAAATTATCGGTAGTCCAGATTCCGGTTTCGGTAGCCAGCATGGCATATTTTGAGCTGTAAGGGTGATAGAGAGCCCATCTTACCGGCATATCCGGCAGGTTGGTTTCTTTTTCTTCCCAGCTTTGGCCCCCATCATAAGTTTGCCACACAGAAGATACGCCGTAATTGGAGAAGGTTACCAGCAAGGTGTCTTCAGAACCGCCTATGGCAACACAGGAAATATTGGCTTCCGGGAAACTGCTGCCGGTGATCTCTGTCACCTGAGGTGAAAAAGACTGTACGTTTTCAGCTTTAAAAAAGCTTCCTGACAGCGTGCCAACAAAGATAGTAGCAGTGCCTGCCTGCGAATGAGGTGAATATTTTACATGTGAGAACCAGACATTGGTACCGGTATTAAGATTGATGAAATTTCCATTTATATTATAGGGGATGCCACTGATCCGCAATATGTGGTTGGCCTGACTGCCACCGAAAGAACATGCATTCGCATAAACAGCATTTTCATTGAAATCGTAATCTGAAGGATTGATAAAAATACCGCCCGACCAGTCACTCATCGACTCATACCAGTTTTCATTCATAAACAG
>DAOWEV010000223.1 GCA_030638325.1 Bacteroidales bacterium | reverse complement strand
TGATAACTGATTACTGATAACTGATTACTGATAACTGATTACTGATAACTGATTACTGATAACTGATTACTGATAACTGATTACTGATAACTGATTACTGATAACTGATGTAGCCCGTAACAAAAAATAACCGTGCATACGATCTTCTTGAGCATATTCAATTTCTTTTCAGGACGCAGAAAGCTCTTTTTTGCGATTGTGATCCCGGGTATCATATTGCTTGTGTACCTCGCTGCTCAAATCCGGCTGGAGGAAGATATATTCAAGATCATTCCACATAGCAGGGAAATTGAAAAATATAACCGCCTTCTGCAGGGATCAAGATTTACCAATAAGATTATTGTCAACATTAGCCTGGCTGACACTTCCGGAAAAAATGACAAAGACCTGCTGATATCGTATGCCGGAATGTTTACCGATTCATTGAAAAAAGTGTATTATCCGTCACATATCTCAAAGATTGAAGACCGTTTTGATAATGATAATTTCAGGCTTATTTTTAATGAAATTTACGAAAACCTGCCTCTTTACCTGAATGAAGAGGATTACCATAATATTGACTCTTTGATCATCCCCTGGAATATCCAACAGTCCATCGCCGCGAATTATAAAACCCTGGTCTCTCCGGCCGGGTTTATTATGAAAGATGTTTTGCTCAGGGATCCCCTCGGATTTACTTTTCTGGCTCTCCAAAAACTTAATAACTTCAGGTTCGATGAGAACTTTATCATCGAGGATGGTTACATCTTTTCGAGCGATAAAAAAACCTGATCATCTTTCTTACGCCCGCATATGGCTCTACGGAAACTGATATAAACGGTGAGTTAATGGATGGCCTGGACAAAATCTCAGGTTCTTTGTCAATGGCTTTTGATCAAACTGTCAAACTGGAATATTTCGGCACTGCCGCTGTATCAGTTAGTAATGCCCGTCAGATAAAACAAGATATTATTTTGACAATCAGCATTGCTGTTATACTTATGATCACCTTTATCAGCCTGTTTTTCCGGAAAAAGACCATCTTTTTTCTCATATTTTTTCCAGCTTTCGCCGGGGCTTCTCTGGCGCTGGCCATATTATTTCTGTTTCAAACAAATATTTCGGCCATCTCGCTTGGATTTGGGGCTGTATTACTGGGAATCACCATTGATTATTCACTGCATTTTTTTACACATTTAAAGAACAGGAACGACATCGGGCTTGTGATCAGGGATATTTCAACACCTGTCCTGATCAGCAGTTTTACCACGGCGGCAGCCTTTTTCTGCCTTTTAATAATTGATTCTGCCGCTATCCGTGATCTCGGGCTTTTTGCCGGAATAAGCATACTGGGAGCTGCATTGGCAACGCTTATTATCCTGCCTCAATTGGCCCCCCGGAAAGAGGCTACGGCTCACAAATCAACCGGATTCATCCATCATATCGCCGCTTATCCTTATCATCAGAATAAAATACTGGGGGTCCTTATTATCCTGCTCACCATCATCTTCCTTTTTACATGGAAGAAAGTACAATTTGAAGGGGATATGTCGAACCTGAGTTTTGTGAACCAGAAACTGAAGCTGTCGGAAGAAAACCTTGACAAAATATCAGGCTATAAACTTCGAACCATATTCGTTGCATCCACCGGGAAAAATCTTGATGAAGCGCTTCAAATACAGGAAAGAGTTGACTTGAAAATGAGAGACATCAACAACAGGGGCATCGTGGAAAGATATACTTCAATCAGTACTTTGTTGCCTTCAGATTCTATGAAACATATCAGGATCGCCCGCTGGAAAGCATACTGGACAACTGGTAAGATTGAACGAATAGAGCGGGATCTCATAATGGCAGGAAGTCAGTATAAATTTAAGACATCGGCATTTGATCCTCTGATGAGCCTGCTCAGAAAGAACACAGAATCATTCCTGAATTCACAAGCTGATGAAGTAAAAAAACTTTTCCTGGAAAATTATATTCAACAAAATGGCGACAGCACCACCGTAATCGCCCTGTTGAGGGTAGCCCAGGATAAAAAAGAGCTGGTATATCATGAGTTGGGTTCAAACAATAATGTGGTCATTTTCGACAAACAACTCCTTACCACTGTATTCATAGATGTTCTTAAAAAGAATTTCAATCTCCTTATCCTGGTTTCCATGTTGGTTGTTTTCCTGATCCTGACGGTCGCCTTCGGCCGCATCGAACTGGGCATCGTTGCTTTCATCCCCATGCTCATAAGCTGGATATGGACCCTCGGTATCATGAGCCTGCTTGGCATCAAATTCAACATCTTCAATATTGTGATCTCAACATTTATCTTCGGACTGGGGATCGACTACAGTATTTTCATCATGCGGGGACTGTTACAGGAATATAAAACCGGCATTAACAACCTTATATCCTATAAAACATCAATCCTGATTTCGGCCATCACCACATTGATCGGTATCGGGGTCCTGGTGTTCGCAAAACATCCGGCTTTGAGATCTATTGCCCTGGCTGCCGTAATAGGTATAACATCGGTGATCTTTATAACCTATACCCTGGAACCGGTACTCTTCAGATGGCTTATCTACCACAAGAAAATGAGACGCAGGATCCCGGTTACTTTTATGAATTTTGTATTTTCCATCTGGACAGTACTGATCTACCTTTCCGGCGGTATTGTACTCATCATTTCAGGTTTTGTTTTGCGGTATCTTTTACCGTTTATCAATATTGAAAAACGAAAAATGACATTTCACTCGCTGTTGAGCCATGCATGTACATTTATCGTTTTTGGGATATTTCATAACCCCAAGAATATAATTAACTGGGAAAGAAAAAGATTTAAAAAACCTGCTGTTATCATTGCTAACCACCAGTCACAGATCGACCTGGTCCTGGTTATAATGTTATATCCTAAAATGATCCTGATGACCAATGAATGGGTCATTAAAAACCCTATTCTGGGAAGGATTGTAAAGCTGGCTGATTATTTCGACGGATCTGCCGGCCTTGATACGCTTTTACCAGAGCTGGAAGACCGGGTTAAACAAGGATATTCCATTATGATCTTTCCGGAAGGCAGCCGGTCGGCAGATATGAAAATCAAACGATTTCATAAAGGGGCATTTTATCTTGCTGAAAAGTTAAACCTGGATATTCTTCCGGTCATCATACATGGCACAGGTAAATGCGTGACCAAGGGTGAGCCATTTCTTAAAAAGACTAAACGGATCACTGTCAAAACCCTTGACAGGATCAAATACGATGATCCGGCCTATGGGAAAACCCAGCTTGAAAAAGCACGGCTTGTGAGAAAACATATGATTGGAGAATATGATCAGATAAGGGCGGAAGTTGAAGATACTGACTTTCATAAATATGACCTCATCCATAATTATATCTACAAAGGGCCTGTGCTTGAGTGGTACATCAGGATCAAACTTCGGCTTGAAAACGGGTATGGCTTATTTGATAAATGCCTGCCGGAGAAAGGTAAGATTGTGGACATAGGCTGTGGCTATGGCGTAATGACCTACATGCTGAATTTGCTTTCTCCCGAAAGAAATATTACCGGTGTTGATTATGATGGTGAAAAAATTGCTGTTGCTGATAATGCCGGGTTGAAAAACAATAACACTAATTTTGTCTGTATGGATGTGCTTTCTTTTGATTTCCAAAACAGCGATGCTTTTATCATGAGCGATATATTACATTATATGCCTGAAAAAGACCAGGAAAGACTCATCAGCAAATGTGCATCCGGATTGAATTCGGGGGGCGTGATCCTGGTTCGGGATGCAGACCGCGCACAGGAACAGCAACATAAAAGAACCCGGATGACTGAGTTTTTCAGTACCCGGATGGGATTTAACAAGACCCGGGAAAACAGTAAAGAACTTTTCTTTACTTCAAAAGTTAAAATAGAGGAAATATTAAGCCGGAATGGGTTGAAAACAGAAGTTATAGAAGAAAAACGACACACATCAAACTTTTTAATTCTTGCGAGAAAAGAAGACCAAATATGATATTATAATCATCGGAAGCGGGTTGGGAGGCCTGGTATGTGGTTACATACTGAGCCGGGAGGGCTTCAGGGTGTGCATCCTGGAAAAGAACCATCAGCCCGGTGGCAATCTCCAGACATTTACCCGCGATGGCCATGTATTCGATACCGGCCTGCATTATATCGGAAGCATGTCACCGGGACAGACCCTTTACACTTTCTTCAACTATTTCGGCATTGCCGATAAACTCAGGCTCAGAAAACTGGATGAGGATGGCTACGATGTCATCTCCTTTGGGAATGATCCAACAAACTACAAACATGCCCAGGGATATGACAAATTTGTGGAAACGCTCCATTCTCTTTTCCCATCTCAACACCCGGGTTTAAAAGACTATACCGACAAGCTTCAACAAACCATCAGGGCCATTCCTCTTTATAATCTGAAACATGCCTCTGATTATATTCTCGACCCCGGGGTCCTGAATCAATGTGCTATGGGATTTATCAGGTCGCTATCAGACCTGCCCCGTTTACACCATGTTCTGGCCGGGGCCAATTCAATGTATCACAGCGCTGTAAACCGTACTCCACTTTACCTGCATGCCTGCATCCGGAATTCTTATATCAACAGTGCCTGGAGGCCTGTTGACAGCAGCGATCAGATCGCCGGCCTGCTCATCGAAAACATCCGTATCCAGGGAGGAGAGGTCTTTACTGATTCGGAAGTTAAAAAAATAGGCATCGAAGACAATGCCGTTAACCGTGTTGAATTATGCAACGGCGAGATCATCAAGGCCGATAAGATCATTTCAGACGTTCACCCTGCTGTGACCCTGAAAATGATCGATACTGACAAACTCAGAAAAGCCTATATCGCCAGGATCAGTAAGCTGGAAAATACCCCCGGCTTCTTTACTTTATACCTGATCATGAAGGATAATACTTTTCCATATCTGAATTATAATTATTTTCATTACAGATCGGACGATTATTTTAATGACCAGTTGGACATAACAACCTGGCCCGACACATTTTTACTATACACACCTGCCGTTTCAGGCCAGGGACAGTTTACAAAGACAGTCAGTATTTTATCATTCATACCGTATAAAGATTTCAGGAGATGGGAAAACCTGCCTCCTGATCAAAGAGGAGAAGATTACGAGGAGTATAAAGAAAAGATGAGCAATCGCTTGCTTGACCTGGTGGAGGAAAGATTTCCCGGGATCAGGCAGAAGATCGTCAGGTACTACGTTTCTACACCATTGACGTTCAAAGATCACACAGCTACCAAAGAAGGTTCAGCTTACGGCATACTGAAAGATTGTGAAAACCCGGTCAGGTCCATTATCTTGCCCGCGACAAAGGTCAAAGGTTTGTATCTTACGGGCCAGAACCTGAACATACATGGCATTTTGGGGACCACTATCAATGCTGTCATTACCGCATCTGAAATAATAGGGTTCCGGTATTTAATAAACAAGATCCTAGATGCGCAGTAAGATCATAAAGACCATATTATTCATCCTGGGGGTGTTCATGATTGCCATCCTTGGCCTCATCCTGTATTATTTACTGAGTACGCGCATGACAATACCTGAACCGCTTGAAACCGCTGTGATAGATGATCCGGTATTTTCGCCCGGACCGGATATTTCGGTTTGTGGTAATAGCTGGCTTCATCACAGCAGATCCGGATTGTGGGAGTTATACCTCGAAGGATCTCCTTACGAACGTGGTGTGCTTAACGGCAAGCTTTGCCAGGAGCTGTTGTTTAAGCAGGAAAAAGCCTTTGTCAACAGGCTGGAAGAAATGATCCCTTCCAAAAATTACCAGAAGTTCCTGAAGTATTTTGTCAGCTTTTTCAACCGGGACCTGGATGAATATATCAAAGAAGAATACCAGCTTGAAATATTGGGGATCAGCCGGTATGCTTCGGATGAGTTCAATTTTATTGCACCCGGCTACCTGAGGATCCTTAATTACCATGCAGCTCACGATATTGGGCACGCCTTGCAAAACATGAACCTGGTGGCCTGCACAGCCTTTGGTGTCTGGGATGGGAAATCTGCTGACAGCTCAATGATCATAGGGAGAAATTTTGATTTTTACGTGGGGGATGAATTTGCCGAGGAGAAGATCATTTGTTTTATGAAGCCCGATGTTGGATACAATTTTATGATGGTTACCTGGGGTGGCATGATCGGTGTAGTCTCCGGAATGAATGAAAAAGGCCTCACCGTCACGCTGAATGCAGCCAGGTCGTCCATTCCGCTGGGCGCCAAAACACCTGTTTCTATCGTTGCCCGAGAGATACTGCAATATGCCAGTGATATTGAAACGGCATTGGACATAGTTAGACATCGTCAAACATTTGTTTCTGAATCCTTTCTGATTGGGTCTGCACAAGATGGAAAAGCAGTTGTCATCGAAAAAACCGATGATGTCACCGCAGTTTACGACCCTGACACAAATCACATAATACAAACCAATCATTTTCAGTCTGAGGCGCTTTTCAACACTCCTTTAAATATTAAAAATATGGAGAATGAAACCTCTGTGTACAGGCTGGAAAGGGTACGGGAGTTGCTGGGGGCTTGTGATATCCTGGATACCCGCCAGACTGCTGACATTCTCAGGGACCAAAAAGGACTCGGTGGAAAAAACATAGGCATGGGAAATGAAAAAGCAATCAACCAATTGATTGCTCATCATTCGGTGATTTTCAAACCGGATTCAGGATTGGTCTGGGTGTCTGCCGGCCCATACCAGCTAGGTCAATATCTTTGTTATGACCTGAATGAGATATTTTCTGATACAGCCCGTATTCCGGTTAATAAAGAAATTTATGTGGCAGATCAGACCATTCCCCAGGACACTTTTGTACTGTCGGGAGATTATTCGGATTACCTAATTTACCGGGAGGCTGAGACTGAAATACTGGAAGCTGTAAAAGCGGAAATTAGGTTAGGCAACCCGGAAAAATTCATTTCTGCATTCATAGGATCAAATCCTGAATTGTACAAAACCTATTGGTATTCCGGTCGTTACTATGAATTCATCGAAGATTATGAGAATGCCGTAAAATATTTTAACTTAGCACTTGACAGGGAGGTTGGATCGGCATATGAGCGGGAACTTATTGAGAAAGAAGCAAACAGCAATTAACAACCATATGAACATATCGACAATAGAAACCAGTCCGAAAGAGGAAATCAAGCACTATCAGGAGGGGCGTTTGAGGGAATTGCTGGAATATCTGGGTGCGCATTCGAAGTTTTATAAAGATGTTTTTGAGAAATATGCGATTGACCCTGGAAAGATCAGGCGCCTCGAAGACCTGACCCTGATACCGCCTACAACCAAAGATCAACTGCAGCAAAGGAACGAAGATTTCATCTGTGTCCCACGAAATAAAATTGTCGATTACATTACCACTTCAGGTACCCTGGGCGACCCGGTCACTTTTGCCATGACCGATGGCGACCTGGACCGGCTGGCGTATAATGAAAGCCTGTCGCTTGCCTGTGCTGACGGTTCTCCGGACGATATTTACCAGCTTATGACCACCATCGACCGCAGGTTCATGGCCGGCCTGGCCTACTTCCTGGGCGTTCGTAAGCTGGGCGCCGGTATTATCAGGGTTGGCAATGGAATGCCTGAACTGCAATGGGATACGATTAACCGCATACATCCTACAACGTTTATCACGGTTCCGAGTTTTTTACTAAGGCTGATTAAATATGCTGAAGAACATGGCATTGACTACCGGAATACCAGTATCACAAAGGCAGTTTGCATCGGAGAGCCGTTACGAAACTATGATTTTTCACTGACCACACTGGCAAAAAAGATCAAAGAAAAGTGGGATATCCATCTCTATTCTACTTATGCTTCAACAGAAATGAGCACCGCCTTCACTGAATGTAAGTTTGGTGCCGGAGGGCATCATCACCCGGAGTTGATCATTGTCGAGTTTCTTGATGAAAACGATAAACCGGTGAACGAGGACGAACCTGGTGAAATCACAATCACTACTCTGGGGGTTGAGGGGATACCGCTGCTAAGGTTCAAGACCGGGGATGTCTGTTACCATTATACGGAACCCTGCCAATGTGGCCGGACTGCCATGCGGTTGGGACCAGTCATCGGCCGGAAGAAACAAATGATAAAGTATAAAGGAACAACATTATACCCACCTGCACTATACGATATCCTGGATAACATTGAGCATATTGATAATTATGTTGTGGAGGTGTATACCAATGATATAGGTACTGATGAGATCCTGATCAGGGCAGGATGTAAAAGCCCATCCAAAGATTTCGAAAAAAAGATCAAGGATCACTTCCGTGCAAAGCTCAGGGTAGCCCCGCAAATATCTTTTGAATCTGAAGAGGCAATCAACCGTATCAGGTATCCGGAAGGCAGCAGGAAAGCTGTAAGTTTTATTGATCACAGGAAAGAAATGACGAAAGGTAAAGGATAACAGTTTGTAACTATTCAGTACTCACTACTTTGCAATAAGTGAAAACGCTTCTGTTCTGTTCCGTTAGGAACAAAATATTGGTAGAAATAAAAACTACATTTCTAAACCTGCTGACACAAATTATTTCGTACCTAACGGCACTTGATGTTGACAACAAATTTTTTATCTACCAATATGTAGTCCCTACCGGGACTTTCGAAAAACAATCCGGTCTAAACAAATCATAATTCATATATTTCCACTTTTTCCTTTTATCTTTGTAAAATATTAACTATTAATCATTCAAGCCTATGAAAAAATCAATTTTACTGGTTTCAGTCTTGCTGGCATTATCGTTTACTGCCAGTAGTCAAAAAAATTACAACACAAGTGATATTTTCACCATTTCCGGGATCACCTGGTTCGGACTGGATTTTTCACATGTGAAAATGATCGGACCTGAGGGATTTCTTGACCCGGATGCCATCGTCAATACAGAATTCAAGCTCATGAACGCAGTCATCCTGAATGAGCCGGATAAATACGACCTGAAAAAGTTTTTTAATAAAAAGACCGTTGATATCGATATGAGTGTTGTCAGGGATCGAAATAAACTACCCGATCCGGATAAGCTGGTATTGGAAACAATGGATGAATATGAATTCGGCAGGGATAAAGTTGAATCCATCATTAACGAATATACCCCGGCAGAAAATGAAGGGATAGGCCTTGTCTTTATCATGGAAAAATTCAATAAGCCAGAAGTCCGCGGATATATGTGGGTGACATTTTTCGACATTGCATCCAAAAAAGTTTTGCTTACAGAAAAAATGGATGCAAAAGCCGGAGGATTCACCTGGAGGAATTACTGGGTAAAAACTTGTTATAATGTGATGAAAGAGATAGGTAAAAAGAAATACGCAAGTTGGGAAAAAAAGTACAAGTAAAAATGGTTTTTGATCCTTTGTAGCCATCTGATTTGTTCAGATGGTTTTTTTATTTTTTGGATAATGAGGTTTATATCCACGAATTTATTAATATTGTCAGGAAAGTTTGAAGGAACATGCAGTTTAACCCAGATCATTTTGACAAAATCCGGCCTTACAATGCCGATGAAATACAACCTGCCCTGAAAAGGATTGTTGAAGACCCTCTTTTCCCAAGGTTTGTGGGGTTTTTATTTCCGGAGATGTCTGCAGATAAGTTGAAGGGAGTGATCATGCAATGCCGGACTACCGAGGAATTACAACATAATATAATGCATGGGATGTTCCAGGCGATTGTTGATAAAACATCTGATGGCCTCACCGTTGAAGGAATTCAGAATATTAGCCCGGACAAAGCTTATACCTATATTGCAAATCACCGGGATATCGTACTCGATTCGTCACTTCTTGGGTTGGTGCTTGTTGAAGCCGGTTTTGATTCTGCCGAAATCTCATTTGGCAGCAACCTGATGGTATCTCCCGTTATCAGTGATATATGGAAAGTAAACAAAATGTTCACAGTTTTCAGAGGAGGGACCAACCGGGAAAAACTACAAAATTCATTATTGTTATCGGAATACATCCGTTACACCGTTACAGAAAAAAAACAGTCTATATGGATCGCCCAGCGTAGTGGCAGAGCAAAAGATGGCAATGACAAAACAGAACCGGGACTGTTGAAAATGTTATATACCAGCAACCGGGATATTTCATTAGAAAAAAACCTTGGTGAGATGAATATTACTCCCACCAGCATCTCATACGAATTTGAGCCTTGTGACCATTTAAAAGTGCAGGAGATCTATACTTCATCCAGAGAAGATTATGAAAAGAAGCCCCGCGAAGATGTTAAAAGTATGGTTGCCGGCATCCTGCAACAGAAAGGCAGGATCCGCCTGGTTATTGGAAAACCTCTGGGCATCGATGATTTTAGTCATATTGAGTACAACAGCATAAATGATTTTTTTGAAAAATTAGCTGAAAAGATAGACCGTCAGATTTATATGAACTATCATCTTTGGCCAAATAATTACATCGCCTATGACCTGCTGAATTCAACAAATTTACACCGGAATGAATACACGCCATCACAGAAAGATAAATTTTGGAATTATATAAAAGAAAAAATGAAAGGCTTACAAGGTGATGAAAATGATTTGGAACAGTTATTTTTGCAATTATATGCAAACCCGGTTAGGAACAAATTCCAAATTGAGGGCGGGTTATCCTGATGCTGGCGTTTCATTGATCTCGAAAAATAACTGATTTGACTATGATTAAAAAGTATTTCACCCTATTTTCTGTACTGATCATAATTGTTGCGATTCTGATAGCTTATGCCAATACGCTAAACAGTCCGCTCCAGTTTGATGATGGCGCTCATATCCGGGATAGCGAAAGGATCAGGGACATAAGCAATTACCAGACTTTATCATACTGGAAAGAAGTTAACTCCCGGCCCCTGTCGCAATATACACTGGCGCTGAATTATCAGGTAAGCCAAATGGATACGACAAGTTATCACTGGTTCAATATGATCATTCATATGTTAGCCGGGCTGATCGTTTTCTTCCTGACCCGGGAGTTGCTCACCTTACCTTATTTCAGGGAAAAGATAAAAAAGGAGTACATAGCATACATGGCCTTTTTTACGGCCCTGATCTTCGTCCTCCATCCCATTCAAACCCAGGCAGTCACCTATATTGTACAAAGGATGACTTCCATGGCTGCTATGTTTTATTTGTTCTCAGTCCTTTTGTACGTGAAAGGAAGAAGATATCAAGTTGAGCAACACAACATTAAGAAGGCCATACCACTTTATCTGCTGGGTTTTGTCTCAGGATATTTGGGATTGTTATCAAAACAACCTGCCATTACTTTTCCTTTTGCATGGTTACTGGTCGAGTTGTTTTTCATCCGGGACAAGAAAGGCAGACCGCAAACCAGATACTTGATTATCGCCAGCGGTTTAATGATTTTAATGGTCTCTGCTGCCATTATTAAAATTGGGCTTCCAAGAGAGACACCGCTGATTCCCAGAGATGCATATCTCATCACACAATTCAGGATGTTTGTCGTATACATGCAATTAATGATCGTTCCTTTTAATCAGAACATCGATCATTTTATTATCTGGTCGATCGATTTATGGCATACAAAAGAGTTACTGAGTTTGTTATTTACCCTGTTGATAATAGGACTTGGTGTGTATACTTACAAAAAGAACCGGCTGATCTCTTTCGGCATTTTCTGGTACTTTCTCACTTCCTCTGTTGAATCGGGCATCATTCCTATCCGGGACGCCATGTTTGAACACAGGCTGTATCTGCCATTCTATGGCTTCAGTTTGATTGTTGTTTACCTTGTTTTTAAATATATTGCTCCAAAAAAACTAAAGTATGCCTTAACAACGCTGTCTGTTTTGGCAATCATATACCTCGCTCTTACTGTCAACCGGAACAATGTTTGGCGATCGGAAAAATCTCTTTGGATGGATTCTGTTAAAAAGGCGCCAAAAAAGGAACGTAACTGGCATTGGCTGGCTTCTGCGTATTTGATGGAAGATGATAAGGAAAACGCAATGAAATGCTATAATACAGCGATAAAGAACAATCCATACTTTGATATGGCTTTCAATGCCAGGGCCAATTTAAAAAAAGATATGAATGATCTGGCAGGAGCATTGAAAGATTATAACATCTCTATAAGAATCAATCCAAAATATGCGAAAGCCTATTTCAACAGGGGTGTCTTGCAGGCTGCACGGAAGAAATATGACAAAGCTATTGCAGATTACGATATGTCAGAAAAGTTGGGATACAGGCATTCATCCGTTTATTATAACCGGGCCAATTCGAAAAGAATAATGAAAAAATACGAGGAGGCAACTGCTG
>DAOWEV010000155.1 GCA_030638325.1 Bacteroidales bacterium | reverse complement strand
ATTTGCCCTATAAAAATCAAAAAGCACGGCAGGAAAGCTAAAAGCTTATTTAAGTACGGTTTAACATTCCTCGCAAATGTGCTGTTTTCTAACGATATAGATAAATTTAAAGAGTGTTGTAAATTTTTGTCATGTACTTAGGAAAAAATATTAAATTTGAAGTAATAAAATCTACGGCTATGAAAAAACTATTTTTAGTATCAGGCATTTTAGTGCTGTCCCTTATTTCATATTCTCAAAACAAGGGGGTTTTTCAATATGTTGAAAGTTCCGCAGGCATGAATTATCCAGACTGGGAAAGCGGGAAGACCGAACTGGAATTTGCGGATATCGATATGGATGGTTATGTGGATATTCTTTCCATTGGTGACCATGGTTGCCCTCATATCAATACTGCTCAGCACGGAATAATGGTTTGGTTTGGTGACGGGGCCGGAAGCTGGAGTGTGCAAATGACAGGCGATTTTGGGTATGGCGGTATTGCCATCGGGGATGTGAATAGCGATGGCCATTGGGATGTGGGATACGGAATGCATCACAATTATTCCGCCACCGACCTGGGTGACCAGCTTTTGGAAGTGGCTTTGGGGGATGGTACCGGTACCAACTGGACAGCCTGGGATGATGGGCTGGCCACAAACGGTGAAGACTGGGGTTTGTTTGGAACAGATTTTGCGGATGTTGACAATGATGGCGACCTGGATGTCGGGAGTAATTCTTTTGGATCTGGCTCCGGCCTCCATGTATATATCAACCAGGGCGATGGAAGCTGGATCCAGAGTTATGGGATCCTTCCTGGGAACTCAAATATGCGGTTTGTGTTTGGCGATATCAATAAAGATGGGAATGCCGACTTCGTAGTGACGCATGATGCCGGAATAGCTTTTTTCGGGGATGGCACAGGCAATTTCACCCATGCCGACTTTAACCTTACGCAATACAACTACCCAATGTATGGGCCCGATCTGGGGGATGTGGATAATGACGGGGGCCTGGACCTTGCGTATGTTCAACCGGCTACCGGTGGTATCATGGTTTGGGTTTTCAATGACCTGACCAGCCTGTGGGATAATTTTGCCGGTGATTTGCCTGCTTCAGGGGATTACCAGGCGGTACAACTTTGCGATTTCAATACCGATGGTTTTATGGATATCGCAGCATTTGGAAATGCCACACTTACCATCTGGAGCGGTGATGGCAACGGTACCTGGACACAGAAATTTAATATGGTGACATCCAACAATGGGGATTGCAATGCTTTCAGGGCAGGAGGAGATGTGGACCGGAACGGCTTTCCCGACATGACACTGGTCGAAAAAGAAGGTTCATGGCCCAATGATTTAAATAAGCTAAAGTGCTTTAAGGAGACGACACCGCTCTTTTCTGCCAGCCTCAAAGCTGTTTTTCCCAGGGGTAAAGAAGTGTTCAGGCAGGGCTCGGTGCAATTTATCGACTGGCTCAGCGGGGTTCCGCAATCATCCACCTCACAGGTGAAGATAGAGTATTCACTTAAAGGGAACATTGGCCCCTGGGCAATGATCACATGGGGCACCCCGAATTCGGGGCGGTACCAGTGGACCATACCGCAGACCATTTCGACAAACAATTGTTTTATAAGGTACACGCTGGCAGAAGGGATGGATACCATTGTTACATTAACTTCCAATGCTTTTACCATTCTCGGTGAAAACGGACTTCAGGCCGACTTTGTGGCCGATTCTACCTATGTACAGCCACTGTCTGAAATTCAGTTTACAGATCAGTCACTGGGTTTGATCACCTTCTGGGAGTGGGATTTTGATAATGACGGGACGGTGGATGCAACAGAGAGAAATCCTGTCTACGCTTATACGGTACCGGGTAAGAAAACCGTGAAGCTGACCGTTTCAGATGGCCTTAACAGCCATACTGAGATCAAGCCGGATTACATTACGGTGGCCGAATATATCGGTATTCATGATATTATAAAGGAGTTGCCCGGACTTCACGTGTATCCCAACCCCTTTAGTGATGTTTTGGCTATAGAGATATATTTACAGGAAGCAGCACAAGTTACTGTTAATGTGATTGACCGGCAGGGCAGAAAAATCAAAACAATGCTGGATTTAGAGTGGCTTAATGCAGGAACTCACCACCTGACATGGGATGCAAAAAACAGCAGCTTTCCAATGAGTAGCGGGGTCTGTTTTGTTGAATTGATAGCCGGCAGACACAAAGTTGTGGAGCGGGTGCTATTTGTTAATGAAAAATAAAACCTGAAAATATTGCTCTTCAGACGCACGGCAGTGCGTCTCTGCAAAACATGGTCATTTACGTTTCACGTTTCACACTTCACGTCTTCGGTCTTCCGACTTCGGACTTCGGACTTCGGACTTCGGACTTCTTCTCACTTCTCACTCTTCAACTCATACGTCACAATCAGCAACTTGGCCATGATCGCATCCCAGATATAATTGGAAGGGCAGTTCAGCACCTCGTTGTCGGGGCTGTATGATTCCCAGAAGTTGTGGTTTTTAGATAGTTGTTCGGTGACCGCCAGCATCATTTTATCAGACAGTTCAATGGCCAGGTCATTGTAACCATATTTCACCAGTCCGTCAAAGACCATATAATCCCATAGTAGCCAGACGGGGCCGTTCCATTTGCAGCAATAATCCACATACGGACTGTACCAGGGGTCATCGGCCGCCAGGGTAGGGATTCCGTATTTTCTCCAGAACTTATCTTTATCTGTAAGTGTATTGATAAGAATATCAGCTTTATCCGGTGTGACTGCTTCGGCCCACAACGGTAAAAACCCGATGATTTCCTGCCTTCTGAGATCCCTCTCAAGGAAAAAGAAGGTATGGTCATCCCGGTTCACGGAATAAAAGAAACCGCTCTCTTCTTCCCACATAAGTTCATTGATCCTTTTGGAAAGCATTCCTGCTCTAATGATCCAGCTTTCGGCTTCCCCCAACCTTCCCAGGGCTTCCGCCATTTTTGCGAGGTGGCGCATTTCATTCACAACCATCAGGCTCAGGTCTAAGCATTCCAGCTCGTCTGAGATATCTTCCTTGTCCACGTCTAAGTATCGTTCTGCAGAAACCTGGAACACCGCATTATACCAGTCGCGCACGTTTTCGATGATGCCATAGGGCCCCCATTCGAAAGTGCCGTCATGGTCCACGTCGCGGTTCTGAATAAGCCAGTTGGTGTATTTCACGCCCGATTCATATGCATCCTCAAGAAATTCCCGATCTTTGCTTACCTCATATACCTCCCAGTTGATCCAGCTATAGAAAGGAGCGGAGGTTGTGGGCTTTCCCTGATGCGGGTATGTCTGTGCTCCACGCGGTCCGTGCCGGTATGCGATCAGTCCGTCTGCTCCCTGTTGTTCCATGTACACACGTTGGGAGTTTTGTGCTGAGACGGGATCAAGGTAAACGTATGCCAGCATGCTCAGGGACTCATGCAGCACCTGGTGGCCATGTCCCCAGCCCCACAATGGCTCCCGGGAGAAAGCATAGAAGTTGTAATCCGTTTCACCGGCGGGAGGGAGCATGCACCCTCTTACCAGGTTAAAAGCAGATAAATAAACGATCTTTTCCTTATCAGTCTCAAAATCGATCCTGGGCACTGATGAAAAGAGCCGCACATTATTATCAATGAATGGCTGGAGCGACATGTCCTTCAGATATTCCGTCTCATCAATAATATCCTGTATAGTATCATGCTCGTCTTGTATGCCACGGTAATACCTGATCACGGTACTTTGTCCAGGGTTCAGGAGAAACCCGGTGTGAAGGGAAATGAAATCAACATAGCCTGTATTTTTCATATTCAGGGAGTCGGAGCGATTATCTGAATAAAAATCAGTCTTAATCGTATCATAAAACCCACTCATGTCCCCTCTATATCCACCGTAAGAATAGATATTAAAATCACCGGTAAACAGATCTCTCAGGTGGGTGGGGTAAGGAGCACTCCCATATAAATTACTGATCAGCCTCTTTTTAGTTTCATAATGTGTGGTGATGAACCCGTTCCTCAATGAATCGAATTTGGTGATATGCAGGGAATCAGGTACTTCAAGTATCGGAAACAGGTCGATGTTATGAGGCTTGCCGGAGGCATTTTGAATATGCATTTCAACCAGGGCTAGCTTAGAACTGTAAACAAAAAACGTCTCATGAACCTGGATGCCGGGCCAGGGTTGATATATCAGGACAGCCATATCCGGGAATGAGGCAATCACGACGGGATGCTCATGATACGCTGCTTGTTTGTCGACAACCACTTTATCAATTTCCCAGATACAGTACATTTTACCACCTTTGTCGCTTCCGTATGACAGGGGGTTGCATGAGGAGTAATAATCCATCTTGTATCCTTTATCCCCATAGAGCCTGGATCTTTCAATGGTAGCGGTATAAGTGGTAAACAATGGATCGGAGCCGGTGGCATTAATGATCAGAAAGTCATCAGAGATCCGTGGTGGCTGGCAAAAGGCCTCCTGATGGATGACAAATGCGAGCAACACAAAGAGAGACGACTTAATGACAAGCATAAGCCGCTCATGAAAGTTGATCGTTTTCATGGCTTAATCTGCAGGTTTTGAACCCTTGTAGTCGTCAACGATCTTTTGTGCTTTCTCAAAATCATGTTCGGCAACAAACACTACGAAGGGAGCCCCCGCTTCCCAGTCAGCGATCATGCCTTCCCGAAGGGTATTCTTGACCATGGCTCCAATCCCGCTCTCTTTCAGGATCTCCTTTACATACCCTGCGTTCGTGTTCGAACCGGAAAATACTTTCTTAATTCCATCGTGTTCTGTCATTTGTTGAGTTGTTTAATTGTTAGGTGTCACTATTTTTAAAGTCGGAAGTCCGAAGTCCGGAGTCCGAAGTTTGTTAACAACTCCCATCTTCTGACTTCGGTCTTCCGACTTCGGTCTTCGGTATAGCAAATATATGAAATTTATTTAATTTCCTCAAATCTTTCTTTATAAACTGTCCGGGCCTGCCCCCTGTTTAAGCTAATGATCGCAACAACCATGATTATTGCACTGATCCATTGAATGAAAGAAAGGCGGTTATTATTAAAGAAATAGTCGAGTAAAATCGTTGTGATAGGAAAAAGCAACTCTACGATCAAAGATATGATAGCTTTCACATGATTCAGTCCGTAGTAGTAAAGAAAGATGGCGCCACTGCCTGTGGTCAGCGCAATCACGATGAAGAATATCCAGTTTTGCCTCGTGGTCACCTGAAACTGATCAAGTTGACCGGTAATCAATACGAATACAAGCATGATCATGGTGGTTGTCCCATACCTGTAAAAAGTAGCCGTTTTAAAGGTGTATCTTCTCAGGATCATCTTACTGAAGATGGTGGAACTCCCAAATGAAAAAGCTGCCAGCAGGGCAAATAAGGCGGCTGTTACAGTATTGGATCCGGTCTCAAGGTCGGGCAGACTCAGTCCGAAAGTAAGAAAATAACCTGCTGAAATAGCGATTAAAGCCCACAAAATGAATTGTTTATGGATTTTCTCCCTCAGTAGAATGCCTGCCAGGACAATCCCGAAGACGGGCTGCAGTTTTTGAAGCAGAACTACGATAGAGAGGTTCTGGAAATTGACGAGGAACAAGGCCTTTACGATCGAAAGTGTGCCTATGGCCCCACCAAGCAAGGCAATCAGAAAGATGATCAGCAGATCTCCCCGCGTGAATTTTTTAATGTAGCTATATTGTTTGTACAGAAAAAAGTTCATCAGCACAAAAGGAATGGCATGCAGTATGAAAACAACATAGCCTACCTTCAAATTATAAAGCCTCGGTGTTAACACCACACCGTCGAGGCCCCATAAAATGGCGGAAATGCTGATGGCAACGGCCCCGGTAATGGCAGCTTTTTGTCTTGTCATGAATTCAGAGATTCAATTTCCGGCAAAGGTCGGGAAAATATTTTGAAAATCGGTTGGCAGCCGACAGTCAGTAGTCAGAATCAGCTTCCAGTATCTGTCACCAGGCAACAATCATGATATACGATCCCGTTGTAGCTGATAATGAACAAATTCTAAACCAAAAAAAACCTCCTATTGACATTGCCCTTTTTATTTTGTATATTGTTTGCCAGAATAAACCTTATTACACCCGGTTCTTTGGCTAACATAAAACGTAATATCATGAAAAAATTAATCGCTCTTCTTGTTCTTTTGTTTCTTGTTTTTAATCTTCAATCGCAAACCGGCTGGTTCTGGCAAAACCCGTATCCGCAGGGGAATCCGTTATACAGCATTAGCTTTGTTGCAAACTATGGCTGGGCTGTTGGCCCGTCAGGGACTGCAATTCATACAACCGATGCTGGAAGCACCTGGGAAATTGTTGACCTGGGGACAACCGAAAACCTTAACTCGGTTTGCATGCACGATGACCTGATGACATTTATTGTTGGTGACAATGGCCTGATCCTTTTTGTAATGGAGCATCTGGATGGTTTTGAAATAACCCAACAAACCAGCAATACCACAGTAAACCTGAATTCTGTTACATCTGACATTAATGGATGTCCATGGATAGCCGGGGATGAGGGTACTGTTCTCCGGTCTGACGATATGGGGGTTACCTGGGTAAAACAGAATGTCATGTTTAACTATGATCTGAACTCCCTGCACAACATTGAATGTACAGAGGCATGGGCTGTAGGGCCGGAAGGTTTTATGATGTATACTTACGATTTGGGGATTTCGTGGAGTTACCTGCCTACACCTACCAACTGGGCTTTGTTTTCTGTTCATGTAGGTACTTTTGAGAACATACGGGTAACAGGGCAGCAAGGCCTGATTATGCATACTATCGACAAAGGCCTCACCTGGGAAATTGAGCATGAAGAAGCCGGTTATAATTTGTATGATATAATTAATGTAGGTCTAAACAATGCATATGCCGTAGGCGGTGATGGCACAATATTGGAAACCATTGATTATGGTGATAACTGGACAAAACCACTTACAAATACGAATACAACCTTATATGCTGTAGAAGACCATTGGGGGCATGACCATATTTGGGCGGTTGGTCATTATGGGGTTATATTAAAAAACTCAGGAATAGAAACCGAATTTGAAATCCAAAATGAAGGGACTTTAATTGGGCTGTATTCTTTAGAATTTATGGACGAAAACACCGGCTGGGCGGTAGGTGGTGAATTAATTGATTTTAGTGGAACATCCGAAGGTATTATATTACATACTACCGATGGCGGAGAAAACTGGGAAGAGCAGCTAAATCTTTCAACCAAACTCAACGCTTTGGATTTTGTGAACGAGAACAAAGGCTGGGCAGTAGGTAGAGACGGAATTATTAAATATACAACAAACGGAGGATCAAATTGGGGAACTCAAAACAGTCCGTTAAATGGCTTTCTTACATCGGTATGTTTTACGGATGAAAATAACGGCTGGATAGTGAGCAGGAGCAATTGGGGCGAAATAATCCATACCTCAAATGGTGGAACTACCTGGACACAGCAATCCAATCCCTCGGGGAATCCTTTACATGATGTGTTTTTTATCAACCAGGATAAAGGTTGGGCCGTAGGACTCGATTCATCAGTTATTAAAACAACGGATGGAGGGGCAAACTGGGAATGGTTTAATATTAATGCATCGCAAGGTTATCGCTTTGCATCTGTATTTTTTATCGATGAAATGCATGGGTGGATAGTTGGTATTTACGGTAGTATCCTACTAACAACTGACGGTGGCATTACATGGCAGGAAATCGAAAGCGGAACAAGTGAATCCTTTGAAGATGTATACTTTGTTAACCAGCTAAACGGTTGGGTTGTAGGCGATGCAGGAACTATTCTACATTCTGCTGACGGAGGTAACACCTGGTCGCAGCAATCCAGTGGAGTGGCAACCAACTTTCTGACTTCGGTATATTTTGTTGATGCCAGCAAGGGCTGGGTGGCCGGCGAAGGAGGAACCATCATCCACACCACACACGGGGGCAGCAATATGGTAATTACCATTTATGTTGATATTAACAATACAAGCGGCATTGAGGACGGAAGCCTGGAATATCCATTTACTACTGTTGCAAAAGGAATTGATGCAGCTGTTGCCGGTGATTCTGTTTTTATCTTCAACGGAGAATACCTGGAAACACCATTAACAGAATTGTATTTAAAAGACGGTTTGATCATTGCCGGAGAAGATTCGGCCAATACCATCATCCATATCCCATTCTATAATGGAGAATTGACCATGAAATACTATACTGAGATTTCTGGCCTGACTTGTCCGGGCATGTCGCTTGCAAATGGTGATGGAATGGCAACTGTAAAAGTAAAAGGATGCCATATTGGAGGAGTGAATTTTTCCTCTGCAAGCGGTTATACTTTTATTGTTGAAGATTGTACCATCGAAGGCTTTGTAAACAACACCAGTGGTAATAATTATCTAACAATTAGAAACAACCATTTCCTCAATGGCGGTATTGCTGATTCAGGGGGAGCGCCCGCAGGAGTGGAAGCGCATATTATTGAAGACAATGTGATTAACAGGTACATGGCAAAAGGTCCCGAAGATGCTGTTATTACTGCTACTTCAACTTCCATCACGGTAAAAAACAACATCATCAATGTTTATGGTGCAGGAAGTGGATTGGATTTGAAAAGTGGTAGCCCAACTAATGTAATTGGTAATACAATTACTTTAAACAATGGTGTTCCTATTGATGAAACTATGGGTATTTTTACAAAAGCCGGGATTGGGGTTGTGACAGGTAATACAATTACAGGAGGTTATATTGGTTACATCAGCAGCAGTGGAGCCACATTGTTTGAGAACAATACCATCACCAAAGCACATACCGGTTTCTATAGCAACGGGGCCGAAAAAGTTCAAAATAACCTGATAACCGATTGCAGGGGAAATGGGTTAATTGCCCATGGTCTGGCGGGCCCTATTCAGGACAACACCATCATTGAAAACGATAGTGCCGGAATAGTAATTTACTACCCTGTAGATTTAGGTGGTGGTGATAAAAACGGTGAAGGACGCAATATCCTGCAAAACAATGGCTATTACGATCTGGTTGTAAGTTACCAACCTGTGGAACCCGATACCATTTTTGCTCGTTACAACCTGTGGGATCACGAAACTTTGGATGACATCCTCACCTATGATGTTTTAGTTGAGGGAGGAGAAAACCTGGTTATCGATATCGATGATTTTATAACATTCCCGGCCATCCCGGATTTAATTTCACCTGCCAACAACAGCACCAATGTTATTTTGAACCCTGAAATAAGCTGGCAGCAAACGGCCATACCCGACCGTTACCATTTGCAGGTGGCTTACGACGAAAGCTTTGCCAATCTGGTTATTGATACAGCAGAGCTAAAGGAAACAACATTCTTAATCACTCTTGAACCGGAAACCGGTTATTACTGGAGGGTAAAAGCTGAAAACCCCGCTGGTGAAAGCGATTGGAGTGAAACCTGGCAGTTTACAACGGGTGTGAGTGGTATTGGTGAAGGAAAATCGTTTTCAAAAGACTTTGGGCTGATGAACTATCCGAATCCGTTTAATCCCACAACAAAAATAAAATATATAATTCCATCCGTAGAGACACAAGATTTTGTGTCTCAACGAAGGGAATCGACTATACAATTAACAGTTTATGACATTTTAGGAAATGAAACAGCCACCCTGGTTAATCAGAAACAGCCTCCGGGAGAATATGAAGTTGAGTTTGATGGGAGCGGGCTGCCGTCAGGGATTTATTATTACCGGCTGAGGGTTGGGAAGTATTCGCAAACGAAGAAAATGGTTTTAGTCAGATAAAAAAATATTCACCACTAAGGCACTTAGGGCACTTAGAAACACTAAGGAAATGATAACACAAAAGTCTATTAACGATATTGCTTATAAGGTAGTTGGTTGTGCTATCGAAGTGCACAAGAATCTTGGTCCGGGTCTGTTGGAATCTGTTTATGAATCATATCTGAAACTCACCGGGAAACCAAAAGGATTATTGATAAACTTTCATTGTGAAAATATTGTACAGCAAATGGTTCCAATGGTGACGGAAGAGTTTTCTAAACTCCCTAAATCTTAGTGAAACTTAATGTCCCCAGTGCCTTAGTGGTAAAAAATAAATAATAAATAATTTAATCCTTATCTTATTCTGCGTACTCTTCACCGTTCACTGTTCACTAGCTCAGCAATACGGCTGGCAGGATATAAGTGACAATATTCCCGGAACTCCAAACCTCACCGATGTTTACTTTTTATCATTCAAAAATGAAAGATTGTTTAACCACAAAGTCGTACCAAGGAATTTTCACTAAGGAACACTAAGGGGGATCCTTTGCGCGCCTTTGCCCTGATAATTATCTGGGCGTTTTGTGATACCTTTGTGGTGAGAAAATATGTTCCATTAAATATCGATCAACTATGGAAACAAAAACAACATTATTAACCATACTCCTCACAGCAATCCTGCTGTCATTTTCAATAAATATTTACAGCCAGGATTTTTACGATATCAATACTGTCAACACAATTGATATTAGTTTCTCGCAATCAAATTGGGACCACATACTGGATAGTTTATATGAGGCTGGAAACGAAGACAGGTTAGTGGGTACTGCAATTATTAATGGCGAGCAGTTTGATAGTGTTGGGATCAGGTATAAAGGAAACAGTTCTTATAATCCCGACAGGGTAAAAAATCCGTTGAATATAAAACTGGATCATATTATTGAGGATCAGGAATTAGATGGATACGGCACATTGAAGCTGGCAAATGTTTTCAAAGACCCGAGCTTTGTCAGGGAAACCCTGAGTTATGAAATTGCCGGAAAATATATGCCGGCAAGTAAAGCCAATCATATCAATGTGTACATAAATGGTGATTTGATAGGTCTCTATACAAGTGTTCAATCAGTGGATAAGTTCTTCCTGGGGAATCATTTTTATAGTAATGATTTTGCATTTTTTAAGGGCGAAATTATCCCTGGCCCACCACCACCGGGATGCCCTGTTGGCCCCCCGCAAATATGGGGGTATTTGAGCGAAGATGAACTCTGCTATTATAACTATTACGAAATGAAATCGGATGATGGATGGGCTGAATTAATTGGGTTTTTAGATATTCTGAATAATAATACTTCATTGGTTGAAGATGTACTGGATGTTGACAGGCATTTGTGGATGCTTGCTTATGATAATTTAATGGTTAACCTCGATGCCCCGATTAATTTCGGACACAACTATTATCTTTATAAAGACGGAACAGGAAGGTTCAATCCGATCATGTGGGATTTAAATGAGAACTTTGGTGCGTTTAGTATGTTATTGGGAGGAGGGGGTCCGTTGAATGTTACCCAAATGCAGCAACTGGATCCTTTGCTTAACATATCGCATCCGGGTTATCCCATCATCAATAAAATTCTTCCAGATCCAACTTACCGGAAAATTTATATAGCCCATATGAAAACAATATTAGAGGAGAATTTTACAAATGGATCGTATGAAACAAGGGCTCTTGAGATTCAAAGTATTATTGATCCATACGTTCAGGCGGATCCAAATAAATTCTATACATACAATGATTTTTTAAGCAATATCTATAATTCTGTTGGCGGCGGTCAGCAAGCGATTGTTGGAATAACCCAATTGATGGATGCAAGGGTAAATTATTTGAATAATCATCTGTTGTTTCAGTACACCGCACCGGTAATTACTAATATTACTCATACACCCACTACTGTTTCAGCTAATAGTGAAGTATGGTTTAATGCAGAAGTAAGCAATGCAAATATTGTAAAATTAGCTTACCGTTTTTTGCAGACCAATAAATTTGAAAAGACCGAAATGTATGATGATGGCAACCACAATGATGGTGCAGCAGGCGATGGTGTTTATGGTGTTCTTATCTCAGTAGGATCAACTGATGTTCAATATTATATTTATGCGGAAAATAATGATGCGGTTAAATTTTCGCCAGAACGTGCCGAGTATGAATTTTATACCATTGAAGTAAGCGGTGATTTGGTAATTAATGAGTTTATGGCGGATAACGATACGGTTGTCCCGGATCCGAGTGGAGAATACGATGACTGGGTTGAGTTCTATAATAATTCAACTAATACGATTTCACTAAATGGCTATTATCTAAGCGATGAGAGCAGTGATCTTACTCAGTGGGTTTTCCCCGATACTTCGATAGGTGCCGGCGAATATTTGATCGTTTGGGCAGATAAGGATGAAGGACAGCCCGGATTACACGCTAATTTTAAACTTTCCAAATCCGGTGAAGAAATAGTATTGGTTGCTCCGGATACTACTATTGTGGATGAAGTTGTCTTTGGCGCGCAACCAACGGATTTGAGCACTGGCAGATACCCAAATGGAACCGGGCCATTTATATTGATGGATCCCACTTTTGCTGCAGAAAACGTACCGGGGATTACCGGAATTGGTGAGGGTAGTACATTCGCAAAAGACTTTGGGCTGATGAACTATCCGAATCCGTTTAATCCCACAACAAAAATAAAATATACAATTCCATCTGTAGAGACACAAGATTTTGTGTCTCAACGAAGGGAATCGACTATACAATTAACAGTTTATGACATTTTAGGAAATGAAGCAGTCACCCTGGTTAATCAGAAACAGCCTCCGGGAGAATACGAAGTTGAGTTTGATGGGGGCGGGTTGTCGTCAGGGATTTATTATTACCGGCTGAGGGTTGGGAAGCATTCGCAAACGAAGAAAATGGTTTTGGTCAGATAAAAAAAATATTCACACACCAGTTACCGGGAACCCACATTAACCCGGATTTATCAAAATAAATTGAACTGAGATCAGTTCCAATAACATCCGATGGACTTGTAGGGTCGTGAGCCGTCACTTGTGTTGATGTACCATCGCGTTTATCATATTTATACAACCTGTATATTATATACCATAGAATATCCTTTCCATTCACTGGATCGGCTATGAGATTTATAAAATCTACCCTGGTATTTTTATTAAAAAAAGGATAGGATTGAACCAGTTCATTTTTCGCACTATCATATTGCAGAAATCCATGATTTGTGCCGAACAACATCATTCCATCAGTATCCTGGGAAATTGCCTTGAAATATATTATATCCACCTTCTCTTCTAAAAATGAGCTTACCTTGATCTCGGAAAATTTCTCAGTATTCCTGTCAAACCGGAATAGCCCTTTAAAAGTACCAATTCATAAAACACCTGAACCATCTTCATAAATAGCTCTGATATTATTTGAGTTTGAGTAGGTATTTATACCCGCTTCGGGCCTGAAAGATCTGAAATTATCCGTTTCAGGATAATACCTGTTTAATCCTCCATAATAAGTACCAATCCAGATTGTACCGGACCTGTCTTTTAAAAGACACAATACAAAGTCGTCGCTGATACTACTGGTATCTGCCGGATCATGAGTGTATTTTAGGTGCTCCTCAGTATAAATATTTAATTTACTCAAACCATTTACAGTACAGTACCATATATTCCCATCATTATCTTCAACCATATTATTAGGAAGAGTAATTATCCTGTTATGTTGATATGTTTTTACATTGTATCCATCATACCGGCATATTCCTACTCTTGTGGAAATCCAGATAAATCCCTGTGAATCCTGTAAAACGTTGTGGGTGCGATTTGTAGGAAGACCATCGTCAGTAGTGAGATGCCTGAAATGGTATCCCTCTTCAATTTCTTCAGAAAGAAATTCATATTGTTCGGATTGTGCCCCGGAATATTGCGGCAAGAGCAGTAACAGCATCATGGATAAAATACAAAGCACAAAGTGTTTTGGCATGGGTTTGAGGGTTTCAGGCAAAGGGTAAAGATAGGGATTTTTTTGGGGAAAAGCAAGCTTTTAAAGAGTTGAGAGCTGAGAGTTGAGAGTTGAGATTGAAAGTCCGAAGTCCGAAGTCGGAAGACCGAAGGGTTGAGAGTTGAGAGCTTAGAGTTGAGAGTTGAGAGTTGAGAGATGGAAGACCGAAGACGGAAGACATGAGGCGTGAGGTGTGAGGCGTGAACAATGAACAGGGAATAGTTACCAGTGTCTTATTTAGGCAAGGACAAACCGTCAACTGTCAACCGTCAACCGTCAATCGTCAACCGTCAACTGTCAACCGTCAACTGTCAACCGTCAACCGTCAACCGTCAACTGTCAACCGTCAACTGTCAACCGCTAACCGCCAACCGTCAACTACCTGCCACTTATTGCCTGATTTCTTGCTTTTTACCAAAATGTTTATTATTCTTGTAGGAAATATTTGAATATCAACCAAAAAGCAAGTAATTATGAAAAAGTCTGTTTTTCTTTTGTTAGGTATTTTCCTGTTATCCCTGATTTCCTTTTCCCAGGTATCTATCAATACAGATAGTTCTAACCCGGATCCGGATGCTATGCTGGATGTTAAATCAACTTCCAAAGGTGTATTAATTCCAAGAATGACCACATTTGAGCGCCTCAGCCTGGGAACAGGTACCGCGGAAGGTCTCATGGTATATGACACGGAAACCGGTAGCTTTTGGTTTTATGATATTGGGTGGAAACCGTTGTCGGTGAATAATATATGGTCGAGGAGTATGTCACCGGTCAGAACTTATCTGAGCTTTATAGATGACCAGGTTGGGATCGGGGACGCATCACCTCCACCAAATAAGAAATTGTATGTTGAATATGATAATACAAATTCCGAGTCAAGTGGCATAATGAGCTTAAACAAGACCACCGGCACTTCGAGTGCCCATTACGGAGTATATGGCGAAATATGGAGTGATTCGGACTATAACATGGGGGCAGGCTTGTTTGGAAATCATTATTCTGTCACCGGATCATGTGCCGGAGTAAGGGCAAATACTAATAGTCCTGATGGATTTGGAGTCTATAGCTCAGCATCATCCTCTACGGGTGTAAATTATGGTGTATATGGGCAAACCAACAGCAGTGATGGATATGCTATTTATGGCAAAGCCTCTTCAACAACCGGTACCAATTGTGCTGTCTATGGTTTGACATCAAGCCCGGATGGCTGGGCTGCATATTTTGAAGGGGGTAAAAATTATTTTGAGGGGAGTGTTGGCATAGGAACAACATCCATTGAAGAAGAGTTACATGTTCAGGGTGATGGCCTCTTCAGGGATCCTTCACCTTTTATAGCATTTGATATTACTGCGACTTCGGGGGAAGGAGGGATGTCATTCAAGGATGCCGGGTTAGCCGAAGCCTACCTGTCTTATAATAAGAGCAAAAACCAATTACGATTCCTTGGCCCTCAGCCACTGGGCTCGTTTTTTATCGCTCCAAACACAAGCCTTGACCGTGCCTCGGAGGTAATCCTTGCCAGTGGATGGGAAAATGCCTATAATTTTACAATTAAGTATGATGGAAATTACGATGCTATGTTTATATATTCTAAAGAGATGGCAGATACTTTGGGGCCTCATCTCACCATTACCAGGCATGATGGGTATGTAGGAATTGGCACATCCAGCCCGTCAACAGAACTGGAGGTTAATGGCACTGCTACAGCAACAGCTTTTATTGGAGATGGATCAGCTTTAACGAATGTACCTGGCGATAACCTTGGTAACCATACAGCAACACAAAATATTGAAACCGATGATAACTGGATTTCTAATGATTCAGGTAATGAGGGTATTTTTATTACCAGTTCGGATAATGTTGGTATTGGCACCGATGCTCCTATAACCAAACTCGAAGTAGCCATTAATTCGTCCCTTATCAGTGATGGAATAAGAATTAATAATTCAGGTACGGGGGATGCTATCCTGAGATATGCTCTTTCAGGCAGCACAAAATTCTCGGTCGGTGTGGATAACAGTGATGCTGATAAGTTTAAGATTGGAAGGGGAACAGATGTTTCGAGCAATACTGTTATTACTTTTGATAGTGATAATGAAGTGGGTATCGGTACAAATAATCCTGAGTATCCACTTGATGTCAGAGTAAATGATGCAACCTATAATGCTAGGGCAATTTTTGGTTTTAACGAATCAACCGGCGCCGGAGGACATATATTTGGCATTGTTGGCGAAACAAAATCAGTAGCTACTTCTGATCCGGGTGCCGGTGTACTTGGTATACAGTCTGGTAGTACTGGCATATGTGCTGGCGTCAGGGGTGAAGCGATTAGCGCGACAGGAAAAGGTGTGTATGGAATCGCTTTTGATGCGTCCGGGGTTAATTATGCTGTTTATGGCCTGACAAACAGCTCCGATGGTTATGCTGCCTATTTTGATGGAGGAAAGAATTATTTCAGCGGTAAGGTTGGTATGGGTACAACATCACCCGCTACACAATGTGAAATCTATTTTGACAATACTTCGATTAATGATGGACTTCGTATCCATAATGCCGGGACTGGTGATGCTATAACCAGGTTTACTATAGCCAGCTCCACGAAATTCTCCATCGGTGTTGATAACAGTGATGGTGATAAATTTAAAATTGGAACGGGACAGAATGTTTCCTCCGGTACTGCCCTTACCATTGATGGCTCCGGCAGGGTGGGGATAGGGATTACTACCATGACCTATCCGCTGATGGTAGTCGGAAGTGGAATACACAGCGAGCATAGCACATCCACAAACTATGGTACCATTGGAAATTCAACCAGTGGAGTATTTGGAAAGATGTACAGTTATGTTGACGGAGATTACGGGGTTTTCGGTGATGGCGTTACTTCTGTAACAGCATCAGGGACAGGATATACAGAAGGTACTTCTTTAGGTGGAGTCAAGGGCTATAACCACCGTGGCAATGCATATACATTTGGCGTTGGCGGATTTAAATATTATACGGCGGAAAGGAGTGCAGGATGTTTCGGAAGTAACTATATTGGTAACGTATTTGGGATATTGTCGTATGAAGATTCAGGAGGAAATCATTACGGAGGTTATTTTAATTCATCATATACAACAGGAACAGGTAAAGATAACCAGGAATTATCAGGAATAGGGCTGGGATCATGGGGAGATCTTTTCGGGGCTGATATTCATGGAAAAGTATATGGAACATTTACAGAAGGAGAAAATTATGCGCTTTATTCTAATGGTACCGTCTTTAAAAATGCTCTCGATGTCCATCTTCAGAAAAATAATGAACAGAAAATGTCGGTACTCTACACCAATGTATCAACGGATGTAACAGTACAAACGAGCGGGTATGGTAAATTATCAGATGGAAAATGTACTGTAGAGTTTGATAATAATTTCAAAGATATTGTATCTGAGGATATTCCTGTTATTGTTACTATTACACCCATGGGGCGTTCAAATGGGATCTATCTTGCTGAAGTGACTAAAAGTGGATTTTCAGTGATAGAAGATAATGAAGGAAAAAGTAAGATCGATTTTACATTTATAGCGATAGGCAGGAGGGCGGGATATGAGCATCCTGAACTACCTGGCGAGGTTACTGCAACGGATTATTTAGATAAGCTGCATGCCGGTTTTCATAATGATGCAGACACGGAAACAGATGCTGAAGGATTGTATTATCAAAACGGGGAGCTTGCAGTTGGTACTCCTTCGTCAATTGGGTTTGAACCACCGGCGGGAAGTTTTGATGGAGAAGTGAGAAATGCAAAACCAGCATTAGAAGCGGTAGACCCGAATCCGGATCAGGATCAGGAACCGAAGCCTGTTATTCCGGCTTCAGAAAATACAGATAGGCCAACTGTATCAGGTAAGGGGAAGTAGACAGTTGGCAGTCGGCAGTGATGGAAATATACGGTTTGAATGGGAAAAAGTTGATTGAAAAACAAATACCTGCCGGTAAATTATTATTATTCCATTTACCTGAACAAACAGCTTAAAATCTTATACATTATCACTACTCCGGATTCGCTTGAAAAGGAATTGATTAATTTTGCCGATGAAAATAAAATACTGTAGCTATTCAGTACTTAAAGCTATAAGAATGGAATGATGGAATACTGGAAAAATGGAAGGATGGAACACCGAAAGCTTTCGGGATGGGAAAATTGTTACTTTCAAAGACCCGAACAGGGTCCAATTCCAACATTCCAATATTCCATCATTCCAGTGTATTTCTAATTAAAATTAAAAACTAAATCACCATATGTCAAAAGAAAATCTAAAGATTGGTGAGGCATCCAAGCCCAGGTTTGAATTCAGGACTTTCGGTCAGGATTTTGATGATGCTATTTACAGGATGTCCAGGCTCTCAGTGCCGGTTCCTGAAAAAGTATGGGAACGGGAATCCGGTGAAATATATATTTTATCAAAAACCAACGACATCAACAACACCAAGATCCGTGATGGAAAGATGGATATCAAAACCTTTGTACAGGAAGTGGATGGCATTGAGCAATGGAACCCGCTGATGAAAGGCGAATTCCCGATGCGGGCAGTAGTCCTCAAAAATGAGGTCTTTCCCGCCTTCCAGGTAGAAATGCCTGTGTTCGATAAAGATGAGTACTCGTTAGATGAATTTATTGAAATGGTAAAAACCCATCCCGACCTGCAGGCTGTTAATGTAAATAAACACCGTTTTGGTTTTATGGTGAACAATACCATTTGTGAATATGGGTTTGTACTGATAAATGGAGCAATGGTTACTACTATCAATTCTGAATCTACTGAGCTTGAAGATATTAAAAAGACAATGAGTGACCTTGGAGTTGAAGCTGTTGAGAACATCAATTATCTGCAGGCCATTAAGCGTGTTATAGGGATGATTGATAAGCCGTTGGCGAATTAGGAAGGAATGATGGTAGGACGGTAGGACTGTAGGATGGGGAAATAACTAACTCCGTCCTTTAGGGCGGAGAAAGAAATAGGAATAATAACCGGGCTTTAGCCCAAAACTTACATCATAGAAGTTGGGCTTTTAATTAAAATTATAAAATAGCAAGAAACAATGGGACAGGAAATTGAAAGAAAATTTTTAGTGAAAGGTGAATTTAAGTCACACTCAATAAAGTCAATTAGAATAACCCAGGGTTATTTGTCGACGGTACCGGAACGAACCGTAAGGATACGTATTAAAGGCGATAAAGGATTTATAACCATCAAGGGGATCGGGAATGAATCAGGTGCAAGCCGGTATGAGTGGGAAAAAGAGATACCGGTAGAAGAGGCCACAGAATTACTGAAGTTATGTGAACCCGGTGTGATCGATAAAACCCGTTTTATCATTCCCGAAAAAAGTGGGTTAATGTTTGAAGTTGACGAATTTTATGGCGAAAACGATGGGCTTACAGTAGCTGAGATTGAATTGCCCTCGGAAGATCACCCTTTTGAGAAACCGGAATGGCTGGGTGAAGAGGTAACCGGTGACATAAAGTACTTCAACGCTATGTTGATGAAGCATCCTTTCGAAAAATGGTAATTAACTGTTAAATAACTTAACAACTTTCAACTTTATAACTTTATAAACTTTCAACTTCTAAAGCCGTACCTTATCTCTGAGATAATACAGCGGCACCGTTAAAAGAACCAGGACAGACACTGCCATCAAGCCTGTTCCCAACCCAAAAGTATCGGATAGAAAACCGATCAATGGAGCCAGTATCACTGTGAAAATCGATTTTGCCTGCGACTCGGCAGACAATGCCGTTGCCAGGATATTCCCGGGCAGGACTTCCGATACATAGGAAACGCCCATTGGCCTGCGGACGTTTTCAATCATATAGATACCCATATAAAACATCACGGAAAGCAGTAGAATTCCATAGTTGTAAAACAAGCCGATGATCACACCGGTCAGCAAGCCGGTGATCAGGGTCAGGTTCAGCGGCTTACTTATGCTGCTAAACTTTCCGGCGATGCTTCCGGACCTCCTGGATGCGAAAGAGGATAATCCAAAGATGAAGAAATAGACGACCCCGATCAGGATAGAAGTACGCTGGTCATCGTTTAAATAAAGCAGGAAAGGCAGCGATAAAGCCATAGCTTGCACGACCGGCTGCAGGAAATCTTTGACGGCACGGAAATAGCCGCTGTAAACCGATACATTTGTGATGGCCTTTAAGACCTTCGTATTTTTGAATGAAATCAGGAACTCCCTGATCACCTTCCTGAAAATAGCTATTGTTTCTCCTTTTTGTAATTTGATGATATTTCCGTCAAGTACTTTGGGATATGAGATCATCAATAACAGGTCCAGCACATAAGGAATGGCAGAATATAAAAAGATCATTTCATAACTTCCCGAGAAAAAGACTACAAATCCGGCAATCAAAGCGGAGAGCGCCGAGCCCATTTGCGACCATGACCTGGTATGGCCATAATAATGGACTTTGGCAGACGGCCATCCTTTGATCTCCAGGTATTCAAAGATCATGGCCTTATGCGTACCGGTACGGAATGCATCTCCTATGGCATAAAAGACCATCGCCAGAATAAATAGTGCATAATCGGCAGAGAAATAGAACACCATAAAGGAGAGGATATAAAAGGAAAAAGAAAAGATCATCGTCCTCCTTCTTCCGAGGGCATCGGCAAAAACACCTGCCGGGATCTCTAATATATTCCTGACGATCTCCCGGATAGAGAACAATACCCCTATTTGCAGGAAAGTCAGCTCCTTTTCAAGAAAAAACAATACCAGGAAAGGCTCAAAGAAACGCAGGTTTTTCAGGAACCCGTAGAGGCAGAATTTATAGTACTGAAGATCCTTTTTAAAATATGTGTTTTCGTTATGCTTGATGGTATCTGAAATATAAAGAAGTTTGTTTGTAAAATGAGATTATCGCAACTCACCACTCACCTCTCAAACCTCCCTCAGTCTCTCAGTCTCTCCCTCGCTCCCTCTCAACTCTCCTTTCACACTTCAACACTCACACCCCACACCTCGCCCTATCGCCCTGTCGCTCCCTCGCTACGCAAATCTCAACTCTCTCACCTCCTGGCTTCTATTCTATTATTAATTTTTCTGTTTTGAATAAATTACCACTTTGCACCTTTACAAAATAAATGCCTTTTGCAATTTCTGATAAATCAATTTGGTGAGTGGTCTGCAATAAATCGAATTGCTGTGAATAAACAGATTGCCCGGTGATGTTAGTGATCTCAACGGAAACTTTTTTATAAGGATTTCCAGTTTTTATATTAACAAGGCCACCGGATGGATTTGGGTAAATTATCAGACTTAATTGATTTCCTGATACTTGTTTGATATCTAAAACAGGAAGGTCGTCTCCCAGTAAAGATATAAAGCCATTTAATGAAGTGGCAAATAATGTGATGTCATCAAACATTATTTTTTTTCTAAAATATCCAAATGCAAGAATGGAATTTTTATCATAAGCTTCTAATCCCATAAAAGATATTTGAACTTCACACATAATTTGCTTTATCCAATCAATATCGCCGGCAGGAGTATATTTAGCTATAAAAGCGTCATCGTTAAGGGAAACCAATTCCGTTCCATCATGAAACCACAATGTATCCTGAAAATAAACACAGTTTACGTAACAATTTTCTTCTTCATCTACATCTATCTTGTAGCTTGGCCAAGGCATTCCATAAACTGTTGATAATATAGGTTTTGCCCATAGTGCATTGCCATCTGCATCATATTTAGCAACAAACAGATTAATCGCATTGTCATAGGTAGCTGACAGTTCAATATCATCAAAATTTACTGTATTAATAAAGAACCCTGAAACATAAAAATTATTATCAGCATCGGTAACGATGGTTTGCCCCCTGTTATAGTGTCCTCCGGTTTGTTTTGCCCATAATTCATTTCCGTATGTATCGTATTTAACAACGAAACCATTTTGAAAATCACCTTCAGCTACAATTAATTCAGTAGTTTCAAAACTTACTGTACGCTGAAAGCGGCCGGTTACTAAAATATTATCATCCTGATCAACATCAACACCCCTTGCCCAGTCCGTACTACTGCCACCAACTGTTTTTATCCATTGTAAATCACCCGATGAATTATACTTAACTGTAAAAATATCAGCACTTCCATTATTGCTTACATAAGTATTTTCTTCAATTTTGAGTGTATCATAATAATGGCCAGAAATTAATAAACTATTTTCAGCATCAACAGCAACGTCCATACTAAAAACATCCCCTCCTCCTATAGCTCCTGTCCACAATATATTGCCAGCAGGGTCAAGTTTTACATAAAAAAGACCAGTTCCGTTAAAACCAGGTACATAAACATTTCCATCCATAAACACTGTATCAGAATATCTGAATATTAAATAAATATTACCATCCTGATCATAACTAATACCAGTTCCCAGACAAGTTGATGGACTGCTTAAATACTTCAGCCATAATAATTCACCATTTCCTTTCCTTTCTCCATAAAATAAGTTTTGACTGCCATTCTCTCCAACAATTACAGTATCTCCAATAGCGCAAAAACCTGAAAAATTTCCATGAAAACAAATATTTCCGTTTTCGTCAGTATCGATTGCGTCATAATACAGGTATGCAAAGCCTGAATTATTTTCCGGTCTCACTTCCCAGATTAAATTGCCGTTTTCATTTAGCTTTCTTAATGACAGATCTGAACTTGTTTGGTAAATATCATTATTATAGATATAATTATTCATGGTAAAAAATGAATTAGTCGCAAGAATCAGATTTCCATTTGGATCATATTTGACTAAATAATTATTGTCATCTGATAAAACAATATCATCAAAAGTGATGCTGAAAAACCCATAATTGCCAAAAATTATTGGATTTTCAGAATCATCAAGGCACACATGCCTGGCATAATCAGAATCAAATGATTCCGGATGTTTTAGCCAATCGAGTTGGTAAGTTGATCCATTAATTTTGGCAAGAAAACTGGTTTCATAAGGACCCGTAAATGTTTGTCCATGAAAAATAATAGTTTCATAAAAGTATCCTGCAATATACATATTATGATAGGTATCAAGTTCTATTGAATAAGCATTCGATTTATAATATGATTCAACTTCCCCAATTTCTACATATCCTATATTACCATTATCACATGCGCCCCGGCTACAAAATATACCTTCCTCGTTAAAAGGTGCATTCCCATTACGACATTTGCCAACGACATAGAATTCCCACCCATAGCGTTCAACATATTGAATTGTCATATCCTCAAATTGGGCATCGTAATATTCTGTCTAAATTACTCCTCCCCTTGAATTGTATTTT
>DAOWEV010000117.1 GCA_030638325.1 Bacteroidales bacterium | reverse complement strand
ATGGCATATCATTAACCCCGAGCTACTCTCGGGGCTACTGATTTACGCACCTTTGGTGCTCGAAAATTGTAAATTATAGATTGACCTTTTCTTTATGGGTGTCCCAATGCGGAAAACAGGAGGAAATTTGAAATTGTGAGTTTTAGAAGGTATTTTTTAATCCCTTAATAATTTATATAATTGGATTTAGTTTGTTTAACTCGACAAATTGTTTTAAATCTGTCAGGTAAACTCGACAAAATTGATACTATCCGGATGCAAGCTACCAGATTGTGACAGCGGGAAGGCTTTTTGAATTTCTGGGATTTTGATTATTGAATTTTGGGATTTAATTATTGGAGGGTTTTTGGGAATGGGATTATTTACTGGAATATTTGTCCGCATATTCTGATGGTGTGATCCCGAATTGTTGATGGAAACTTTTTGTAAAATAGGAAAGGGTGTTGAAGCCCACATCGTAAGCAATTTCACTGACTGTTCCACTCTTTTGTGAAAGCAATTGGGCTGCCAATTTTAACCTAATGGTCCGGATGAATTCGGTCGCAGACTGATTGACCAGCGCCCGGAATTTCCGGTGCATTTGCTGACGGCTCATGGCCATTTCCCGCCCAAATAGTATTACAGTAAATTCAGGGTCGGATAAATGCAGGTTTACGACATCTAATGCTTTCTGCAAAAACTTTTTGTCCATTAAGTTCAAACCGGAAGCAGTAATTTGTAATGCAGGTAGTTTACTCTCTTTCCAGAATTCGGTAATAAATTTTTCCCTGAGATTTTGTCTTTGCCGGATCAGGTTTTTAATCCTGACCTGCAGCTCTGTGGGATCGAAAGGTTTGGAGATATAGTCATCAGCCCCAGTTTCAAGACCTTCTATTTTACTTTCTGAGGAAGCACGGGCAGTCAGCAGGATAACCGGAATGTGACTGGTCCGTTCATCTGTTTTCAATTTACGGCAAAGTTCAAATCCGTCCATTTTGGGCATCATCACATCACTCAGGATCAAATCAGGAATATTCTTAATCGCCTCCTGTAATCCTTCTTCACCGTCCCCGGCTTCAATAACCATGTACGATTTATCCAGGTAATCACGGATATAGCTACGTAGATCGGGGTTGTTTTCGACGATGAGGACTAATGAATTGTCGGTTGTCAATTTTCGATTGTCGATTGTTGATTTACTGCCGATCTCTTTTTCTATTGATTCCACACCTTCACTAAGTTCGATATTCGGTGTTCGATGTTCGATATTCGATATTCCTGTTGTGTCTGCAACCTCTTCCTCTTTCAAATGCTCTTTGCCAACAGGCAGGGTTACTGTAAATGTGGACCCCTTGCCGGTTTGACTCTTCACACTGATCTCGCCGTGATGCAATTTTACCAGCTCTTTGGTAAGGGCCAGTCCGATTCCGGTTCCCTCCTCGTCTCTGGTGTATGAATCATCTGCCTGGTAGAAGCGGTCGAAGATGTGCTGCAGTTTTTCGGGGGGGATGCCGCGGCCGGTGTCGGAGATTTTGATTTGCACCCCCCTTCCGTCCCCCCTGAAGGGGGGAGACTGCGCGCTTCGTTTTGAGAGGGGGTCAGCGAGCAGCAAGTCCCCCCTTAAGGGGGGATTTAGGGGGGTAATACTGATCTCAATCCTCCCTCCTTCACCAGTAAACTTAAACGCATTCGATAAAAGATTGTAAAGGATTTTCTCAATCTTATCTTTATCAACAAACAGTTGGATATTTTCCTCATCGGAATTGAATATTAAATCGATTTTTTTTTGTTTGGCCAGGGATTCAAATGACTGAACATATCCGTTTACCAAACTAATGATGTTTTCTTCACGGGCTTGCAGTTTCAGTTTTCCGGATTCTATCCGTGACAGGTTTAAAAGCTGGTTGATGAGCCGTTGCAGCCTGCGTGCATTACGTTGCATCATATCCAGGTCTTCCGTGGGTTCTCTGTCCTTGATGTAAGATCTCATTTTTTCAATAGGACCTAAAATTAAAGTAAGTGGTGTGCGGAATTCGTGGGAAATATTGGCAAAGAAACGGGATTTCATCCTGTCAAGCTCCTCCAGCTTTTCGGTTTGTACATGTTCTAACTCCAATTCATGCAACAATCGTTGACGTCTTAAATAAAACCGGATAACAATATACAATATGGAACTAATAAATAATAAATATAAAGCATAGGCCCACCAGGTCTTCCAGGGAGGTGGATAGATTGTGATCCCGATCGAGGTACCTTCTTCATTCCAGTATCCATAACTGTTGGATCCTTTTACCCGGAAGATGTAGCTGCCTGGAGGAACTCCTGTATAATTGGCAAATCTTCTGCTCCCCGAATAGATCCAGTTTTCATCCAATCCCTCCAGTTTATAGGCATATTGGTTCTGATCGGGATTATAGTAGTCCAATGCCGCAAATTCAAAGGAAAAGAAATTTTCGTTGTATTCTAACTTTATCTCTCTTTTGGCCGAAATACTACTGTCCAATTCAGCTACCTCATTACGGATCAGGAAATCTGTAATAACAACCTGCGGTAAAAGTTTATTATCAGTTAAACTATCAGGATAAAAACTGAAATAGCCTTTCCCGGAATTCTTGGGGCTAACAATATAAAGCCTGCCATCCCCATCCTTATAAAAATGATATACATAGATCTTACTAAAAGGTAAAAACTCCCGGATCTTGTTTTCTGCATGGGGTTCCTGTTCCAGGGAAGAAGGATTGAACCGGATCAATCCTTGTTCGGTTGTCAGCCATAAGTAACCTGATCCATCTGAGGTGATATCATAAATGAAGGAAGCCCCGGATTTAACATCCGTCAGGTATTGTTCAAACCCATTTCGTTCTTCCAGGAACCGGTTTAGTCCGTGATTTGTCCCCACCCATACCGAACCTGTATCATCCACATAAACAGACCATACATACTTATTGCTAAGGCTGTATGGATCATCGGGATTATGCGTATATTGAATATACCTGTCTTTACCATCATCGCCTTTCTGCTTACAGATCAGGGCACCGGTATTTGAGCCAATCCACAAGTTGCCCTCATGATCTTCTTCTATGTCGGTGATGGTATAGTATTGGAGTATACGATGAGATGTATCCAGATGAAATGGTGCAGGGCCATCCGTATCTTTATGTCTGTAAAAGAGTCCCGGACCACCAACCCAGATGGTTCCCTCGGAATCTTCATAGATATCAAAGAGGTTGTCAGGGATGATATCTTTTCCATCTCTGAGCAAGCTACAACGATTGAATTTATCTTTCTCCCTGTCAAGCAGGTAGATTCCATCCTTGCCACACTGGATCCAGATGTTATGGTAACTGTCTTCCAGGATCTTCATGACAGGTCCGTAAAAGGGATTGTCCCCATCATCCTCTGTCGAGTTTGTATATTGGTGAATCAATTTCATGTTCTCATCCAGATGGATTAATCCTTTTCCCCTGATCCCAACCCAAAGATGCCCTTTGTTGTCCTTTAAAAATGAGATGGCATCAGTCTGATATTTTTCTGCAAATTCAGGATGTGCACGGATGATTTCAGCCTCCGGATCCATGATGCTGATCCCGTTCACTGTAGCGATCCATATCAAGCCTGATGGATCCTTGTAAAAGGCACGTGGGCCTAATCCTATATAGCATTCCGGGTCGGTCGGATCATTTCCGATCACGCTTAATTCCCTGGTTTGCAAGTCATATTTGTATAATCTGTCTTTCGCAATCCAGAGTGTTTGTTGTTTATCGATCGTATCCATGAGAATATCCATATACTTTGGATTTTGTTCTCCAATCAGACTATCTGGAAAATCGCGGAAACGGGTTATTGTTTTTGTTGTTGTGTCGTAGAGATAGATCCGGTCAGCGCAATACCAAATGTTGCCCCGGGCATCCTCCGTGATGGTAGTAAACCGGTTGTTGATTCTTTCTCCTTCGCCTGTAAGGTGCTTTATCAACGTAAAATCACCAGTATTCCTGTTGAATTGATACAGTCCACTTTTGGTCCCCACCCAGAAAGTCCCTGACTGATCCTCATAAATGCCTTTAATTGTATTACTCCACACGGCATGATCAGTACTTGGATTGTATCTTGTGAAATTATCAGATACAGGATTATATCTATTCAATCCTCTTCCAGTGGTTCCGATCCACACGGTTCCCATCCTGTCCATATAAATGCGACGCAAATTATTGCCGCTTATGCTATGTGGATCCCCCCTATCATTTTTATACCTGATAAACTTTTCCGTATTCGGATCAAATTTATTTAGTCCGTTAAATGAGCCTACCCAGATATAACCACTGGTATCTTCTACGATCGTCGATTTTACAAAAATATCGGAAAGTGAGGTAGTATCCTTTGGGTCATACTGAAAGACCTTTACATCGTATCCATCGTACCTGCACAAACCTGCTCTTGTGGTAAACCACATAAAACCATGGGAATCTTTCATGATACTCCAGGTGTAATTGGAAGGGAGACCGTCTTCTGTCGTCAGGTGCCGGAACTTGTATTGTTCTGTTTGCGAATAAATGATCCCAATGGAATGAACAATCATGATAATTATCAACACAGCTATTTTAATACACTTATTCATGGTTCGGTGTAAGACGATCAAAGTGTAAATATACGAAAAATGCCGCTATAACAGCTAGCGGCATTTTTTATTGGGCGATTGCACGATTGCGCGACGTATAAGATTGAACGAAGTGATGCCCATTTCGAATATCGCTACATCGTGCAATCGCCCAATCGTGCAATCATCATGTCATCCCGGCGAAGGCCTGGATCTGTCAGCGAATCGAAGGGCGGTTTTCCAAGAGAAAGGCAGGTTCAATCTTTGATTTAATGTTCGATTTACAGTATTGAGTAGCGTTTTTCTTATTGTCAATTTATAACTTTTCAATAAGACCTTCCTGTATTTTCAACCAACCAAAGAATATAAGAACAAGTCCTGCACTATTACGACAATTGAAGCTACACGCTGTGAAGGGCTGGTTTATTTCTTTTTTGTATTATTTGCAATTGAAGCCAGCGCTCTGAATTGTTCTGCCAGAAATCTTGCCGCAACAATAATTAGGAAACCGAAAATCGGCATTAAAACGATGGAAAGGAAACCAGTTCCCATAAAATCAAGTCCAAGTTGCGCCGATAGGGAATTACCTTCTCCTCCTAATATTATTGTAGTCAATAAAGCAGTGCCAAACCCTACAATCCCAATCCAGGTGCCAAGCCATTCTCCTAAGGTTTGAATAAAGTGAGAAAAGACAGGTGTTGCAACAAATTCATCACTTTCTACGGCAGTGCTTATTACTTTTGACTTTCTGTCCCACCAAAGTTGGAAACTAACCCAACTTGCAAAAGCAATTATTATCCAAACTAGAAGAAACACAATTATAAATTTAGCCTGAGCATCAAAAATTTTATTGACAACAGCTTGATAAAAAATAAAAATCGGCAATATTAAATTTATGATTGCCAATAAAATGTATAACCAACTGAATGGTTTACGGTAAAGATGACCATTGTCAATAAAAGACAAATACGGTTTAATGAATGTAAAGAATTTGTTGTCCATTTTATTATCCTTTTAAATTTTCCTACTCGTATGGCTTTTCGGTTTCGCCCCGCTTTTTATAGTGGGTTCTGGTCTCCACTGTTATTTTATGTTAGTCATGTTTAATTGTTAAAAACTGTCAAAGTCAAACTTTGGTGGTTTTCACGACTGTCAACCATATCGTTTATTCAACTTGCCCATAACATAGATATAAAGAGTTGTTTATCATACCCTGCTTTTGAAATTTTTCTTTGTTTATTCCTTTGGTAATTTCCAATTACCATCTTCCATAACAAAATAATAAGTTGACACATCCGTATCTTTGTCACCATATGTTATTTTAAACTCTACCTCTGCTCTATCACCTGCTTCGTTGATGTCTTCTTTAAGAATTTCAATTGTTTTGATCCCATCTTTCTTTTTTATTTCTTCTTGCATCATCTGTAACATATAAGTTACTTCAGCTTTTTCTTTATCAGTAATTTCCTCGCCTTTGGTTGCAAAAAGAGCAATAAAAGCATCAACATCCCCTTTCTCGATATCTTTAAACATTTTCTTACTGATTTCACCTGGCGATGATGATGATGAAGTACCACAGGATGTAGTAAAAAACAAAAAGCTTGCAATAACAAGACTCAAAATAACACTTAACTTTTTCATAATTGTAAGTTTTTAAGGTTAATAAATGTAGGTATTATATGGATTATAGTGGTTATTCAAATTAGCCACAGATTCACAGATTATAAATTTTTATGTTTTTCGTAATCAATTGTTTATATTATGAGATTAGAACTAATCCGTGTTAAATATAAGACAAAATTTTGAGCTTGCTAAAACAGGTTTCCCGTCTCACATATCAAAAGTATGTATTTCGAGCAGAGTCTCCGGGAACCAACCCCAAAGAGATTAGAGAGTTAATAAAAACGCAACAAATAATCAGTATTGAAGATAAGAGTTTGTCAGTTACTCTTGAATGAAGTCAATATAATAATAACCCATGTATTCTTTAAACCCAACACATAAGCCTTTAATTTTAATTTTTGTACCTTTCTCGGTCATCGTGTTGTCGTCACTATTGGTATATAGTTTAACATATAAACCTCCGGAACCTATAAGGCTGGAACCACGATAATACCTTGCCGTAACAATATATTTGTAATCCTTATGTTGAGAAGACTCATTTTTCTTGATATCAGCAAAATCTAACATCCATTCAAATGTTTTATCTTTCATGAAGTTTTCGTACCAGCGTTCAGCTGCAAGTTCGGTAGCTTTTTTAAAGAAAAGATAATGTGTGTGCGGCTCATTATAAAACTTAACTTTTGCTACTTTAATAGCATCGGGATCATTAGAAATTCCTTCAAATTCTTTACCAATGGCAGCTATCATCTTGTCGGTTTTCTTACCAAGTACACTTGCTACATCCTGAAATATACCATTGGATCCTTTCATCTGTAAGTTGATCAGTGAAACATAAGCGCCATTTTCGGTATTTTTAACCTCAATATTACTTCTGTATTCACTAAAAAGAATAGTAAATTTGTAATATGAGGATATAATAACCCCTCTCGAATAGTTAAATTTTTCTGTTTTAACCCCTTTGTTTTCAAATGTTTTCTCGGCAATAGCAAACATATCGTCAAGGTTTACTCCGGTAACGGGCCCGTAAACATATCTTGCATCCTGAGCAAAAATTTGTGTGCATAAAAATATTGATAATGTTATTGTTAATAGTATTGGCTTTTTCATTTCTTAAAACTTTAGGTTAAATACTTACTCTTACGATTTTCAGTATAACTCGCCTCATTCTTTTATTTTATATGGTTTCGTGAGGTTGTTTTCCATCGATCTGTCACTATGGGTGGATAGCCCTTTTATTTAATCCTGCATGTATATTATACTAAAAAAAGTAACTGTGATTAATAATTTTCAAATATAAAACAAATACATATCAATGTCTAATAAATAAAAGAAAAATTCATTTCAATCATTTTGTTTTTTAAAAAACTGCTGTTTTTTACAAAATTTTGGGGTTGTTCATATAGCATACGACACTTTTCCACCAGGATGACGGCACGATTGAGCAATTGGACGATTTAACGATATTCGAAAGTGGGCAACACTTCGTTAAATCGATACGTCGTGCAATCTTCTACATCGTGCAATCTCTACGCCTTTCCGGGTCTTTTATTCAACGGCAGCTCAACACCATATCCGCCTCTCTTATCTTCCCGTTTTAATAAAAGGGCAAACAGCAAGCCGGCAAATCCCAATGCTACGAACATCAGGATGACAGGAGTATAATTCAGTGTATCCGGGTTTCCGGGATTGGTTTTATCCAATATGATACCGGCCAGCAACGGAACACCCCAGAGCCCGAGATTCTGAATTGAATACATGAGGCCGTAAGCGGTGCCTATTTCTTTTTCGTCAACCAGCTTTACCATGGTCGGCCACATGGCAGCAGGGACCAGTGAAAATGCAATACCTAATAACACCATTGGGGCATAGGGTGGAATATTTGTGAACGCAAAGCTCAAATGAATCATCACCAAAGCCAGTGAACCGAAGATCATAGCAGTAGCAGCTTTCCCTTTCCTGTCGATAAAAAAGCCAAATATGGGTGTGAATATCATCGTCCCCAAAGGCAGTAAGGAAGCAATTTGTCCGCTCTTTTCATAGCTCATCCCGAATTTATGAAAAAAGAAATCGGGGGCATAGGCCATAAACGGGAATACTGCCGAGTAAAATGTCACACATAAGAGCGCTATGAAAAGGTAGGCCCTGTTAGTTAAGATATCCAGTACATCTTTTACCTGGAATCTCTTATTGTCCGTGACCTTTGAAGTCTGCTCAGTTTGCTTGTCCAGCTTGATGTCGAACATCATATAAACAATAAAAGCCAGCAATCCGATGGCCACCAGGATGGCCGCAAACCAGATGGCTGTATTCAATTGTTCTCCTCCTTTGGCCAGTACCGGAGATACCTGCAGGGCCGCGAAGGTACCCAGGCGGGCAAAGCCTACCTTAAGCCCGAAGGCCAGCGCCAGGTCCTTGCCTTTGAACCACTTCACCAGGATCTTGCTCATCACCACAATGCTTGTTTCCGCCCCAAGGCCAAAGAAAAAACGACCCAATAACATCATTTTCAATTCTGGTGAATAATCCGGCAAGAATGACTGCATGAACGCATACCCAATGCCTCCGTTCCGGTATGCTTCAGACATCCCGTAAGCCGTCAGAAAAGCACCAAATGCCATAAAGAACACAAATGTGAAGCCGGTCCGGCGGATGCCCAGTTTATCCAGGATAATGCCGCCAATGACTGCCATTAAGAGGAAAGTGTTGGGGATGGAATAAAATGAGACAAACAATCCGTAATCAGTGTTGGTCAGGTTAAACTCCCTGGTCAGCATATCCTTAAGTGTAGAAAAGGCATCGTAGAAATAGTAGTTAACCGAAAGAATAAATCCCACTAAAATCAAGATTCCCCACCGGGCCGCCGCCGAATCGTTTATGGCTCTCTTTATTTTTTCCATGTGCTTAGATTAAAGCCGCTAAAGTAAATTAATTTTAAATTATGAATTTTAAATTTTAAATTGGTGGTTCCACGTTCAGCTTATCTCGCAGCGCATACCACTAACCCAGCAAGTAATTAATCTCTTCACATCTCACTATTCACTTCTCACGCTTCACCTCTCACGCTTCACGAAAAAGAGTATTCCATAATTTGCTTACCTTTATCAAATCTTAATGCCCTAAAGGGCAAGTCGGAAGACCGAAGACGGGAGCTATTCAATAACTTCTGACTCCGGACTTCCGACTTCGGACTATAATAAATGGTAATACCTAATCCAAAAAGCATAAGTCAAACATGCCTGTAAACATCTGTTATGAGCCCATCGGGATTGTTCATTCGACTTTTTTTAAGCCGGACGGGATGCCTATACAGCCAGTCAGCCGGCACGCCAGAACTGGTATCGTGGAGGTCTTTTCGCCCTTTGCGGATGGCTTAAAAGACCTGGAAGGATTTTCTCACATCATCCTGTTATATCATCTTCACAAAGTCGAAGAACAAAAGCTGGAAGTTCAGCCATTCCTGGGTGACAAAACACGAGGGGTGTTTGCAACCCGCGCACCGTCAAGGCCCAACCCCATCGGGTTGTCCATTGTCCGCCTCGAAAGGATATATGAAAACCGTCTTTTCATCCGTAACATGGACATCCTGGATGAGACGCCAGTACTGGATATCAAACCGTTTATTCCCGAGTTCGACCATTATGAGGAAGTGACTATCGGCTGGCTGGAGCAATATCGTGATGAGATCAGGCTGCAGCGCTCGGATGAACGGTTCACTAAATAGCTCAATAGCTGTAACTGATCAGTACTTAAAGTTGCGGGTTGCAAGTTGCAGGTTCCAGCTTTTCAACCCGTAACCCGTATCTCGTAACCCGTAACTCGTATCTCGTAACCCGCAACAATAAAACCCTGATCTCTATGACCGATTCCACTGAATTCAAAAAACAAGCCCACCGGTTTATCGACTGGATGGCTGACTATTTCGAGAACATTGAACAGTATCCTGTCAAGTCACAGGTACAGCCCGGGGAGATATTCCGGCAGTTGCCCTCAGAACCGCCGGAGGATGGGGAAGACATGAACGACATCTTCAACGACTTTGAAAAGATCATTATGCCGGGGATCACACACTGGCAGAGCCCCAATTTCTTCGCTTATTTCCCGGCCAATTCTTCTTTTCCAAGCCTCCTGGCCGAGATGCTCACAGCCACCCTGGGGGCCCAGTGCATGAAATGGGAGACCTCCCCTGCTGCTGCAGAGCTGGAGGAAATGGTCATGAACTGGCTGCAGAAGATGACGGGATTACCGGATGGGTTCCAGGGTGTGCTACAGGATACGGCCTCCACGGCTACCCTGGTGGCAATCTTGTCGGCAAGGGAGAAGCTTTCCGGGTTCCGCGTGAATGAAAAAGGTTTTTCAGAGCTTCAGGATCCGAGGGTGTATTGCTCTTCCGAGACTCATTCTTCCATTGAAAAAGCCGTTAAGATCGCAGGTATTGGCCGGCAAAACCTGGTGAAGGTGAAGGTTGATCCATATTTTCGTATGGATCCGGAAGCCCTTCATAAAGCCATACGGAAGGACATTGAAGCCGGGAAAAAGCCGGTTTGCATTGTGGCTACCCTTGGCACCACTGGTTCTACAGCCATCGACCCGCTGAAAGAGATCACTCAAATATCAAAGAAATATAACATCTGGCTTCATGTGGATGCTGCCTTCGCAGGTTCGGCTCTGATCCTGCCGGATTACCGCTGGATGATAGAGGGTATCGAAGAGGTGGACAGCTTTGTTTTCAATCCGCACAAATGGCTGTTTACCAATTTCGACTGTTCGGCCTATTTTGTAAAAGACCGGAATACCTTGCTGAATACGCTTCAGATAGTGCCGGAATACCTGAAAACAAAAAACCAGGGACAAGTCAATGATTATTGTGACTGGGGGATACAACTGGGGCGCCGGTTCAGGGCGCTGAAGCTATGGTTTGTGATACGCAGCTTCGGGCTTGCCGGACTGCGCGACAAGCTGCTTTATCATATCTACCTGGCCAATAAATTGGCGCATAATATCATGGTACATGAGGATTTTGAGTTGATGGCGCCGGTTAATTTCAACGTGGTTTGTTTTCGTTATCTCCCACCCGGAGAAGACAATGAAGAAGCCATCGACAGCTTCAACGAAAATTTGTTGCAAAAGATCAACGCCTCGGGCAAAATATACCTGACCCATACACGGCTGAATGGAAAATATGTGCTGCGCATGTCCATCGGGCAAACTAATGTTCGTGAAGAGCATGTCGAACAGGCGTGGGAGTTGTTAATGCTCAAGGCTGAAGGCAGAGGGGGTTAAAATTCAGAAGTCCAGACCTATCGTAATTTATTCTGTTGAAAAAATATCGAATAATGAATATCGAATAATGAATATCGAAATTCAAGAAAACAATGAGCTAATCCATGGCTGTTCAATTCTATAGGCCTTTTTTTTACCACAAAGGTCACAAAGGATATCACAAAGTAACTCTAAGGACTATAGAATTACCCGTTTAATACCATCTTTCAAATTCTGACATTAAAGTTTGCCAATAAGCTTAACTTACATCCTGAAAGCTTCAAATAAGTGAGTATTTGTGCCAAGTGTATATCCGCATTAATAACTATGATATTATAACGGGAAATAAGAATAGAAAGCAGCGAATTCGCTAATTAAAAATTAATTTTGAGAAAAATTCGCGCATTAGCAGCAAAAAAAATCATCATTCGGTGTTCGATGTTCGGAGTTCATAATTCAACATGCGACAATTTCATCTTACGAACAAACATCTTAAATTAACTGATAATAAAACATGATATTAGGGGTTCTGAATTTTTTGGCTCTGTTTGGGCAAGTCTTCGGACTTCCGACTTCTGACTTGTCCTATAGGGTGTTATGGGTTTCCTGTTTTATTTACTTACTTTTGGTACCGGAAATCAAATTTTAAATGGAACCAAAAGAAAGACATCAAGACCGGCAGCAAAAGCAGGACCGTCCGTTGCAGGATATCTTTACGGATGTACCTCCAAAATATGACCTGATCAACCGTTTGTTTACTTTCAGGATGGATGAGCACTGGCGGAAGCGGGCTGTTAAAGAATGTCTGAAGGGACAACCCGCAAAGATCCTGGACCTGTGCACCGGCACCGGCGACCTGGCCCTGCGAATGGCCCGGAAGGCTGACTGGGGTTGTCAGATCACAGGTGTGGATTTCAGTGATACCATGCTTGAGGTTGCACGTGAAAAACAAAAACTATGGCCTGATAAACAAGTAGATTTTGTTTTTGGAGACGTTGCCGATCTGCCATTTGAAACAGCTTTTTTTGATACCGCAGGAATATCCTTTGCTTTCCGGAACCTCACATTTGAAAATCCCGATACGCCTGAATTTCTATCAGAAATATTAAGGGTGATAAAGCCCGGCGGAAAATTCGTGATCGTGGAAAGCAGTCAGCCGGGCTCCGGTATTTACAGGAAGTTCTTTCACGCTTACATGAAACACGTGGTCAGGAGGATGGGCAGCTGGATATCCGGGAACCGCGAAGCATACCAGTACTTTTATTATTCCGTATCCCATTTTTACACAGCTGCAGAATTGAAAAAACTGCTGTTGGATGCAGGTTTTTCATCAGTAAGTCACATTCCGCTCGCCGGAGGAGCTGCCGCCATCCACACTGCAATTAAATAAGACAATTTGAATTAATGAGGAGTTGAGACTGCTTTAATTTTATTTTTTAATTACCTTATTCTCTAAAAAAATATTGTACATTTGATTCCTAAACTTAAACTATTTTCTTATGAAACTTCCCGATTTATTTAGAACCATAGGTATTATCAGTGGCCTTGCGGGTTTGGTACTCATGATTCTCGGCGTTATCGGATTCCTGATTGGAGATGAATTTTTAACTGTCCGGAACTTTTACAACTGGTTTTGGGTCGCTAACAGTTTTTTCTTCCTCGGCGTTTTCCTGATCCTGGCGTATATGAGCTGTCCAAATAAAAAGAAAGAGGAGTAAAGATCTTCTTACTTCGATATTCGGTATTCGGTATCAGTTCCACTACCTGATTTAAAAATTATAATTTAAAATTTATAATTCCGGTTTATCCGGTTTATGCTGTTGTGCCTGTCTCCATCACTTGTATTCAAATGATTGTTACTTTTGCAGCTGTTTTTATAGACTGTTTAAAATTTACTATGATATGAAAAAGTTAAGCTTATTATTAAATTTAGTGGGAATATTATTGATATCCTGTACTTCAAACATGAATAAAATGAAATCAGAAGAGAATCCTTTTTTCAGTGTTTATGAAACACCGTATGAGACACCAAATTTCATCGAAATAAACACGGAGGATTACCTGCCTGCATTCAAAGAGGGAATCAGGCAACACCAGGAAGAGATCGATGCCATCGTTCAGGATCCTGAAATTCCTGATTTTGATAATACCCTTGCGGCGATGGACATAAGTGGCATGTTGCTTATCAAAGTCAGCAATGTGTTTTATAATCTTACATCCGCCAATACTAGTGAGGAACTGCAGCAAATCGCCAAAGAGGTCGCCCCATTGATCTCGCAGCATAGGGATGATATCCGCCTCAATGCACTTTTGTTCAAACGGGTAAAAGCTGTCTATGACCAGAAAGACGAGTTGGCCCTGACCACAGAACAGGAATATTTGCTGGATAAAATATACAAGGACTTTGTGAGGGGTGGGGCCAATCTCTCCAAAGCGGATCAGGATAAGCTGAGGTCTGTCAACAAGGAATTATCACTGTTATCACTTCAATTCGATGATAACATCCTGGCCGAAAACAATGCTTTTTCAATGGTTCTTGACAATAAAGAAGATCTTGCGGGCCTGCCGCAGTTCGTCAGGGATGCCGGCTCTATGACCGCTACAGAAGCCGGCCAAAAAGGGAAATGGGTATTCACAATCCACAAACCCAGTCTGATCCCCTTCCTGCAGTATTCCGACCGCAGAGACCTCCGCGAAAAGATGTTCCTGGCATACATCAACCGGGGCAATCACAACAATGAATACGATAATAAGGAGATCGCCGCTAAGATGGCATCCCTCCGGGTGAAAAAAGCAAACCTGCTTGGATACGAGACACATGCAGCATATATCCTGGAAGAAAACATGGCTAAAACACCTGATAAGGTGTATGAGCTTCTGGACAATATCTGGGAAGCTGCTCTTCCGATGTCCAAAAAAGAAGTCATTGAATTGCAGGCAATGATCGACAGTGAAGGAAAAAAATTCACACTGCAGCCCTGGGATTGGTGGTACTACGCCGAAAAACTCAGGAAGGAAAAATATGACCTCAGCGACGAAATGCTGAAGCCTTATTTCGAACTTGAAAATGTACGCAAAGGAATGTTCGATGTAGCAACCAAACTCTATGGATTGCAGTTTACCGAAAGAAAAGATATTCCTAAATATCACGAAGATGTGATAGTCTTTGAAGTAGAAGAAGCTGACGGCTCGCATATCGGCATCCTTTACCAGGATTTCTTTCCACGTGCCAGCAAGAGTGGGGGCGCCTGGATGAACAGTTATCGCAAACAATATAAAATTGACGGGGAAAATGTATCTCCAATCATTACCATGGTGATGAACTTTACCAAGCCTACTGCTGAACAACCGTCGCTGCTTACCTTCGAGGAAGTCAGTACCATGTTCCATGAATTCGGCCATGCATTGCACGGACTGTTGTCGGACTGCAATTACAGGACATTATCCGGCACTTCAGTGCCACGCGACTTTGTAGAGCTACCCTCACAGATCATGGAAAACTGGGCGGCTGACCCGGATGTGCTGAGATCGTTTGCCAAACATTACGAGACAGGAGAAACCATCCCTGACGAGCTGCTCGGGAAGCTGGAAAACAGCCGCCATTTCAACCAGGGCTTTGTCACCGTTGAATATACTGCTGCTGCTTACTTAGATATGGACTGGCATACGCTTACAAGCAGTGAAGAACAAAATACTATGCTGTTCGAAGATGAAGCCATGAAAGAGATCGGTTTGATTCCGGAGATCGTGGTCAGGTACCGCAGCCCCTACTTTGCGCATATTTTTGCCGGCGGTTATTCATCCGGTTATTATAGTTACATCTGGGCGGAGGTCCTGGATGCTGATGCTTTCGAGGCCTTCAAAGAGACCAGCCTGTTCGACCAGAAGACAGCCAAAGCTTTCAGGGAAAATATACTGGAGCGGGGCGGCACTGACGATCCCATGACGCTTTACAAGAATTTCAGGGGGGCCGAACCCAGCATCAAACCGATGTTGAAGAGAAAGGGACTTATTTGATTAACGATTAACGATTAACGATTTTAGATCTTAGATTTTCAGTCACTTCGCAAATCGTTCACTACCCATATCTCAACTCTCATCTCTCAAATCTCAAATCTAATTCTCGCTTCACGCCTCAACGCTGCGAGGTCTTTCAGGCTCTCGCAGGTTTCTGCTCATCTGATTGTTTTCTACTCACCCTTTCGCCCCTTTGCTCCCTCGCCCTTTCGCCCCCTCCCTCACACTCACACCATCTCAACTCTCATCTCTCAACTCTCAACTCTCAACTCTAATTCAATAGCCTTCGCAAATTTCAAACAATCTGTCAACAGCCTGCATATCTTGACCAAAGTGACATCCTGATTCCCGGAGGTGTTCAAAATATTTACCGGTAACACCCTCCAGTTCATGAGAAGTGGCGACCCAGACCGGGTTAGCGGCACCCTGATCGGGCGTCTCATGGCCGCCAAAACCCAGGTTGTTGCTGAGAACGGAGTTTACATCTCCCGGGTGACAAGCATTTACCGTGATCCCATGATCTTTCAGGCGGTTTGAAAAAGCCACGGTCAGCATGCGGTCGGCCTGCTTTGATTGCCTGTAAGCTGCATCATTATTATACCGCCGTATCCTGAACTCAAGATCATCCATATCCAGGCCACCGGCCCAGTAACTGGCTACATTCACCACCCTGGCCGGCGCCGAATTCCGGAGGTGTTCTTCGAACGATCTGATCATCCGGAAATAGCCCAGTACGTTTGTAGCGAACTGCATCTCTATCCCTTCCGGCGTTTCTTCCCTTCGCCGGGGTGTTGCGCCGGCATTATTGACCAACACATGCAGCGGTTTCTTCCAACCGTTTGCAAATTCTTCTATAGGGGCTTTCCTGGAAAGATCAATCAATGCATATTCCACATCGGGATTTCCTGTTGTTTTAACGATATCCTGAACGGCATTCCGGCCTTTCATCTCATTCCTGCAAACAACAACCACATGGAAGTCAAGTGCTGCGAGCTGACGTGCAATGGCTTTTCCAATAGCACCGGTAGCGCCTGTAACAACTGCGGTCTTTTTTTCCATGATGAACTGTTTTATTTATTGGTTTTACTGTTGTTTTAATGGAAATGCTTAAATGCGAAAATGCGAAAATGCTTAAATGGGGGAATGCTATTTATTGTTCCTACATTCAATCATTTTATCATTCAATCATTTTATCATTCATTTATTAAGCCATCTCCTGAAGGCAGCCATTCTGTGAAAGCTCACCAGTACCTCCTCGTCCGGGGCCGGTTTTAATTCGATCTTTATCCTGCTCCTCGACAGTATATACATATTCCCGATGGCATCCAGGTTGATGATAAAACGCCTGTTTACCCTGAAAAATTTCTCCGGTTCCAGCAGCTTCTCAATCCGGTCCAGGGATTGATCCAGCGAATAATGGTCATTATCGAAAGTGTTCAGGAAAGTATTCTTCCTCAGGCTGTGGAAATAGGCTATGTCATCAGTGCGCACCGACTTGATCTTCTGCCCGGCATGCACCAGGAACCTCCTGCGATACTCTTTTGGATCATTCAGCGTCTTCAATAGTTTTGCTATGTCAATCCGGCTCTCTTCATGCCTGCTCATCAGCATTTGATATTTTTCAAGGCTTCGTTTTATCTCCCCGGGGTCGATAGGTTTTAACAGATAATCGATACTATTGACCTTGAATGCTTTGATGGCATATTGATCGTAAGCGGTAGTGAAGATAATGGGGACATTCACTTCAATCTGTTCAAAGATCTTGAACGACAGGCCGTCGGAAAGGTGTATATCCATGAAAATCAGGTCGGTGGTATTTTGAGATAACCATTCCACGGAATCCCTGACCGTTCCAAGGATCGCCTGTATAGTAATCTCCTTGTCCAGCGCCATCAATTGCAACTGCAGGTTCTCTGCAGCAAGCTGTTCGTCTTCTATAATAACAACCTTCATAATCCTTTGCCGTGTAAAATTACGAATTATTATTCCTCCATGAGCAGGGGGACGATTGCGATATAGCTATTTCCCTCAATTTTAAAAACCGGTTCAGTATCCGTAAAATAACCATACCGTTCTTTAAGATTGGTTAAACCGATGCCTGTTGAGGGACTGTCGGGCTCCCTGATCTGCAGGTTATTTTTTACGATCAGCATATCCCCTTCGTTATAAATCTCGATATGCAAGGGCTTGATATCAGAGATCTCATTATGCTTAATGGCATTCTCAACCAGTATCTGGAGCGTTAACACCGGTAAATAGTATTGAAGTTTTTCTGCGGAAATATTCCGTGTGATGTCAAGATTATTGCCATAGCGTATCTTTTGCAGGAAGCAATAGGAATCCAGGAATTCCAGCTCCTGTTTAATCCCGGTGGTTAACTCATCTCCGGAATCGAGCACATACCTGAATACTTTTGAAAACTCATTCACGAACTGCCTGGCTTTTTCAGGGGATTTAGAGATAAGAGATGACAACACATTCATGCTGTTGAACAGAAAATGAGGGTTTACCTGGTTCTTCAGGGCCATGAATTGGGATTCGATATTTTCCCTGTTAAGTTTCTCCGTATATAATATTGACTCTTTCCACTGATTGAAAATATAGTTACCCTCAATGATCGACATAGCTATCAGGTTGATCACCAGGGCCAGCACAATGTTATCAAAATACATTTTCTTGACAAAGGTTTCAGGGATCTCTGCGAATAAAAAATGAAATGCAAGCAGGATGATGCTCATGATCAGGGCCGCAATAGAAGAAGTCAAAATAAGTTCAATGATGATCCTTTTTGTTATCTGCCGTGTATCATTTGTCCAGGGTAATTTGTTCAGCAGGAAAATCTTAATCAACTTCAGGTTCGCAAAGGTAATCGAAAAAGTCACAATAAATGTAAAAACCACCCCTGAAATGACCATGAAATATGGATGTTTTTCTTCAAGCACCAATCCGCGAATATTGTGATACACAGGGATCAATATACTGGTTCCAATGATAAAAAACCAAATTTTCTTATCAAAGTGTATTTTATTTTGATTCATTTTTTTGCTGTTATCCGGCCGTTAAAATACTACTTTATACTGAGCTATCGGGAATATTCCAATTTGATACACGACCTCTTCCTGCCCGGTATTCCTGTTATATTTCATAAACAAAGGGTTTTGCCTGTTGGTGACATTCTGTACATCGAACGAAATTTCATGAGATGTCTTTTTAAAATCCATCCTGAAAGCCACTCTTATATCCAACCTGAAATAGTCATCGAACTTCCCGGTGAACGCCTTATCATCCTGATACACTGTTTGATTCTGTTCTTGTGACTTTCCCACGTCGACCGGGGTATACAGTTGTCCGCCTGCTACAGTCATTTTACCATCCAGCACAATCCACCTTCTGAGTTTGTTGGCATCTTTGGCGCTCTTGATCTCAAACTCCTTCCCGGCCAGCATGTTCACTATATATTTACTGTCAAATGCCGTGGATCGTAACACACCATCGCTGCCCTTGTATTTTGAGTCGAACAAGGAGGTTGTCAGCAGAAAATAGAGTCCATGGTCCAGGAATTTTTCAAAGGTCAGTTCTATCCCGTAATTTCTGCCAGGCCCGTTGCTAATCAGTGAATCGGGGACTCCCCACGTCATAGAACTGAAATTTAGCATAGAAAAAGAGCTTTCAACCCGTTCGACAGGGGCATCATACAGGTATTGATAATAGGTTTCAGCCTTCAGCCTTAAAGTTTGTGTGATATTCCAGTCATATCCAACTACAAAATGATGCGCCCTGGTAAAGTCAAGATTTTCATTGGGTTTATAATAAGTGCCGTCTTCTTTTCTGAATTGTGTAAAGTAAACCTGGGGTATTTGAGTCCGGCTATGCATACCATAACCAAAGCTGATGGTATGTTTCGGATGGAATATCCAACTGAGTCCCAATCTCGGTTCAAGCGACTGGCTGCCATTCAGGGTAAGGTATTGATAATGCAGGCCGGTATTCAGGATCAGCATATCCGAAAACTTATGCTGCCATGATATATAGGCTTCCAAAAACCAGGTGGCGCCATTTTCGTCCTTAACCGTCCTGAACCCTCCAAGATCGGCTGTATACACGCTGTCGCTCAAATTATAGCCGATCCTGTTGACCACACCCCCAACCCTGACATTATTTTTAGGGCTGAATTTCTTATTCAGGTAGAGAGAAGCCAGTAAGTTGTGTTCTTCCAGGTTCCACCTCCGGTAAGGAACTGTTTGCCGGGTTTCAAGAACAATAGAATCCACATCGGAAACATGTTGATTATAGGTACCGGCGATGATTATTTTGGTATAGGTCGAATTATTGATCAGGTATGTGTGAGTAAGCCCCATAACCGCCAGCTTTCCCCTGGTATAGATATCCCGGTCATCACCATTGTACAATCCGTCATTCATTTCTGTTGAATCCAGGGTACTTCTCACAAATGAGATATGGCTTTTCCCGGCCAGTCCGAATATGCTAAACTTTCCGGCTTTCCTGGTCGGCAGATCTACATTGAAACTCAGATCCTGGTAATAAGGAATGGCTGAGCCGGTCCCAAAATTAATACCCAGTGTGGACATAAGGCCCAATGTTGAATAACGGTAATTTGCTACAAATGAAGCATTTGTTTCCCTGGATATCGGCCCTTCAATACCCAACTCAAAACCATTGAACCCGACCTGGGCCAGGAATTCAAATTTATCGTAATTCCCTGTCCGCATATTCAGGTCGAACACACCTGACAATGCGTTTCCATATCCGGCAGGGAAAGCGCTTGTCATAAAATCAGAGTTGGCCAGTACATTATTGTTCAGCATGCTCACCGGGCCTCCGGTTGCTCCCATCTGTCCGAAATGATTAGGATTTGGGATATCGATACCTTCCAGCCTCCAGAGCAGGCCATTTGGAGAATTTCCACGGATCACAATATCGTTCACAGCATCATTGTGAGAGCTGACGCCGGCAAAGTTGGATGCCATCCTTGCCACATCGTTCCTGGCACCGGCAAACCGTTCGCTTTCTTCAATAGTAAACTCCCTGGCGCTGACAGTGGCCATTTCATTGATCGGTTTGGATTTATCCTGAGAAGCCCTGATCACCACTTCATCAGCTGTATAGATCTCTTCTTCCATCTCAATGGCAAGTATAAGTTCCTTGCCGGTATTCAGGTTCAGGCTGTTTAAAGAGACTGTTACGTAACCCATAAAATGCACTTCCAGGTTAACCCGGCCAACCGGAATGCCATCCAGTTTGAAATACCCGTTCATATCTGTTGCCGTACCTATTAAGGGGTTTGTTCCGGGAACAATCACGTTTGCCCCGGGTAACGGGGTTTGTGACAGCTTATCAATCACCTGGCCTTTGATAGATTGGGTAAAATCCTGGGCTGTAAGAATGACTGTGAAAGCAAGAAATACTGAAATGAATAATAATCTGATGGTTTGCATGATCCTGAAATAAATAAATAAAACAATTTCAATGCAAAGAAAATAACACACCTGGGAAAGACCAAATTAATCTTGCCGGGTGAAGAAAAAAGGCGATGAATGGTAATTATTTAACTGTGACGTATATTTCATCAATGTAAAAGAAAACCCTAAATCCGAATTTCTAATCCCGATAGGTATCGGGATAAACAAATTTAAATGACAGAAGCACAAAATTCAAAACCGTATATTCTGTGGGAAATCCTTCGTTTTGAATTTGTTTAGAGTTTAGGATTTGGTGCTTAGTCTCTTAATTTT
>DAOWEV010000252.1 GCA_030638325.1 Bacteroidales bacterium | reverse complement strand
TTTTGAGTTTTGTATTTCTGACATTTAAATTTGTTTAGGGTTTAGGAATTCGGATTTAGATATTCTATTTTTGTGATTTACTTAATACTGATGAAATATACGTCACAGCTAAATAATTACCATAATGTTAATAATACCAAATCTTAAATCGTTAATCTACAATCGTTAATCGTTAATCAATTTGATTGCAACTATGTGCCACGTTAAGAATTAATGAGACTAAATACGTTTTATCAATCCCAACTTGTCATTTTAATCTCTATATTTGCCCCCTCATTGTGAAAAACTTAACATTAATATTAACATAAAAACAACGGATCATGTACGGAAATATCAAAGATCATCTGTCAACTGAATTGGCCAATATTGAGGAAGCTGGCCTTTTCAAGAGCGAGCGTGTCATTATTTCTCCTCAGGGAGCTGAAATTGAATTGAATACAGGCCAGAAAGTGCTGAACTTCTGTGCCAACAACTACCTCGGATTATCGAATCATCCCCGGCTGGTCCAGGCTGCAAAAGAAGGTCTGGATTCACACGGTTTTGGAATGTCATCGGTACGGTTTATATGTGGCACACAGGATATTCACAAGACCCTGGAAAGGAAAATCGCTGAATTCTTCGGCACAGAAGATACTATTCTTTATGCAGCCTGCTTCGATGCCAACGGGGGTGTTTTCGAGCCACTGCTGACAGCCGATGATGCCATCATCTCAGATACATTGAACCACGCTTCCATCATCGACGGGGTGAGGTTGTGCAAAGCGCAGCGCTATCGCTATAAAAATTCCGATATGGAAGACCTGGAAGAGAAGCTCAAAGAAGCACAGAGCGTTGCCCGCTTTAAGATCATCGTAACCGACGGGGTTTTCTCCATGGATGGAAACACACCTCCTTTAGATAAGATCAACGAACTCGCCAAAAAATATGATGCCATGATCATGGTGGATGAATGTCACTCGGCAGGTGTTGTAGGCGAGACCGGCAGGGGTGTTACCGAACTTTTCAATGTCCGCGGAGAAATGGACATCATTACCGGGACCCTCGGAAAAGCTTTTGGCGGCGGTATCGGCGGATTCACCACAGGCAAGAAAGAGATCATAGAGATACTTCGCCAGCGCTCCCGTCCATACCTGTTCTCCAATTCCTTACTGCCTTCTGTAGTAAGCGCAGGCATAGCCATGTTCGATATGATGGCCGAAACTACCGAACTGCAGGATAAGCTGCACTCAAATACCGATTACTTCATGGAAAAAATGATGGCTGCCGGCTTCGATATTAAGCCAACCCGGTCGGCTATCTGTGCAATTATGCTTTACGATGCCAAACTATCACAGGTTATGGCATCCAAACTGCTGGATGAAGGCATTTATGTTATCGGGTTCTATTTCCCTGTTGTTCCAAAGGGTCAGGCAAGGATCCGCGTACAGCTTTCAGCAGCTCATGAGAGAGAGCATCTAGACAAGTGTATCGATGCTTTCATAAAAGTTGGGAAAGAGCTGGAAGTAATTTAAGCTTTTTTATTGGGCGATTGAACGATTGGACGATGTAGGGATTTTCGATTTGAGTTATCGGTAATACTCACACACAAGCGCCCGTACGGGTGCCAGCAGGTGTTAAGTTCATAATTAGTAAGACCTGATACATTTGTTTACTAAGATGTGTTTTATTATCTTTGTGTTATGAATGTAGTTGACCAAAATATTAATACTATTCGAAACTTATGTTTGAAACATAAGGTAAATAAGCTTTATGTTTTTGGATCGGTTTTATCCGGTACTTTTAATCAAAGTAGTGATATTGACTTAATTGTCTCATTCAAAGAGGTTATCCTTGAAAGATATGCAGATAATTATTTTGATTTCAAATTCTCATTAGAGGATTTATTTGAAAGAAATGTGGATCTTATTGAAGATAAGGCTATTAAAAACCCTTTTTTACGCAAGTCTATTGATTCAACAAAAAAATTAGTTTATGGATGACGAAATTAAAGCCTGGCTTTACGACATTGTCCAATCTATCAGCGAAATAGAAAGTTATTTTCAAGGTAAGCCAAAAATCTTTGAAGACTATAAATCGGATTTGAGGACTAAACGTGCTATTGAAAGAAATCTCGAAATAATTGGAGAGGCTGTTAATCGAATCCTGAAGAAAGATTCCTCGCTCAAGCTGTCTAATTCCAGGAAAATTGTGGACACTCGAAACCGAATTATCCATGGCTACGATACAATAACTGATGAAGTTATCTGGGGAATTGTAATCAATCATCTGCCATTATTGAAAGAAGAAATAGAAGCATTGTTTTAGTCAAATGCCTCAAACCTTACAAGGGAGAATCGTTACATCGTCCAATTTTCCTACTTTTGCTGTATGGAAAACAAGCTGTTTGTTCACAATTCCCTGTCCCGGAAAAAAGAGCTCTTTGAGCCCATGGATCCACCTCATGTGGGTATGTACGTCTGTGGCCCGACGGTCTATGGGGATGGCCATCTCGGGCATGCCAGGCCGGCCATAACTTTCGACCTGGTATACCGTTATCTCATACACCTTGGTTATAAAGTCAGGTATATCAGGAATATCACTGACGTCGGGCATCTTGAAGGTGATGCAGATGCAGGGGAGGATAAGATCGGTAAGAAAGCCAGGCTGGAGCACCTGGAGCCCATGGAAGTGGTTCAGTATTACACCAACAGATACCACCGGAACATGGACCAGATGAATGTCTTGCATCCATCAATCGAACCTCATGCATCCGGACATGTCATCGAACAGATCGAAATGACCAAAAAGATCCTTGAATCAGGCTATGCATATGAAGTAAACGGATCTGTATACTTTGACATCAAAAAATACAGCCAGGATCACAAATATGGTATTTTATCGGGTCGGAATGTGGATGAGTTGCTGGCCTATACCCGTGAGCTGGAAGGACAGGAGGAGAAAAAAAACAGCGTTGACTTTGCCTTGTGGAAAAAAGCCACACCGGGACACATCATGAGATGGCCATCTCCCTGGAGCGACGGTTATCCGGGCTGGCATATAGAATGCTCCGCCATGGGCACCAAATATCTCGGAGAGCAATTCGATATTCACGGGGGCGGCCTGGACCTGCTTTTCCCGCACCATGAGTCGGAAATTGCCCAGTCGGTGGCTGCTAATGGAAAACAACCGGTTAAATACTGGCTTCACAACAATATGGTCACCATCAACGGCCAGAAAATGGGTAAATCGCTCGGGAACGCAGTATCCCTGAATGATTTTTTCTCAGGTGATCATAAACTGCTGGACCAGGCATACAGTCCGATGACCATTCGCTTCTTCCTGTTGCAGGCCCATTACAGAAGCACCGTTGATTTTTCCAACGAAGCCCTGAAGGCATCTGAGAAAGGCCTGAAAAAGCTTTTACAGGCAGCAGAAACATTACAGAAGATCAAGCCGGCCGAGACTTCAACAGTAAAAATATCAGCGCTGAAAGAAAACTGCTACAAGGCTATGAATGATGATTTTAACAGTCCCGTTCTGATCGCTCACCTGTTCGAAGGGGTAAAGATCATCAATGCTGTTAACGATGGCAAAGAACAGATCTCCGAAACAGACCTGGAACAACTTAAAGTTATTTTCAAGACTTTCGTATTTGAGATACTTGGCTTGCAATCAGAAGAGCAGGCTTCAGATACAGATGAAATGGTAGATAGCTTGATGAACACTATTTTATCGATCCGCCAGCAGGCCAGGGAAAATAAAGACTATGCTACTTCCGACAAGATCCGCGATGAGCTTGGAAAACTGAATATACGGATCATGGATACAAAAGACGGAGCGGAGTGGGAGCATTGATTGAGCGCCCGGTCTGGCCTGCTTGATTAACGATTTGAGATTAACGATTAACGATTTCAGATTTTCTCTTCTTCGCTAAAATCAATCAACCTGTCTTTAAGTTCATTTTTTACCCATAATGTTAATTAAACCATAAATCTAAAATCGTTAATCTACAATCGTTAATCGTTAATCAATTTGATTGCAACCTAGTGCTGGGTTGAGAATTAAAAACTCAAAATCATCTCATTATGAAATTCCAAATTCCAAGCTCCAAATTCCAAACAAATTCCAAAAATCAATATTCAAAACCCAAACAATACACTATAAACCGTTTGGCTATTGGGATTTGAGTATTGAGTATTATTTGAGATTTGGGATTTGGTTATTGGGATTTGTGAAATCTCAGTTCTCAACTCTTATAATTATTTCAATCCCCATCTTTAGTCTTCTGTCAACTGTCAACTGTTAACTGTTAACTGTCAACTGTTCCCATCTTCTGACTTCGGTCTTCGGACTTCCGACTTCCCCTTTAAGGTGTTAGAAATTAATCAGCTTATTTAATTTTCACCAGGTAATAGTTCTTCTTCCCTTTCTGCACCAGGATATATTTCCCGTTCAGGAGATCTTTTGTCGATATCGAGTAATTTTCTTTTATTTTCTCCTTGTTGATGGATACGCCATTGTCTTTGAGCATTCTGCGGGCTTCGCTGCGGGATGAGAAAATGCCGGTCTTATCGGTTAGAAACTCCAGCACCGGTATGCCTTCCTGCACCAGCCCTGCCTGTATTTCGCTTAATGGAACGCCTTCAAAAACATTTAACAGCAGTTCTTCCGGAAGGGTCTTCAGGGTTTCGGTCGTGCCTTTCCCGAACAGTATCTGGGATGCATTGACAGCAGTTTTATATTCCTCTTCAGAATGTACCCTTCTGGTAATATCTTCTGCGAGGGCCTTCTGAAGGACCCTTAAATGAGGAGCCTGCCGGTGTTCTTTGACCATTTCTTCAACTTCATCCTTTGAGAAAAGGGTAAATATTTTAATGTATTTTTCGGCATCTTCATCGGAAGTATTCAACCAGAACTGGTAAAATTTATAGGGAGATGTCCGCTTCGGGTCGAGCCACACATTCCCTGATTCAGTTTTTCCAAACTTGCCACCATCGGCTTTGGTGATAAGCGGGCAGGTGAGGGCGTATGCTTCTCCCCCGGTCTTCCTGCGTATCAATTCCGTTCCGGTGGTGATATTCCCCCATTGGTCTGAACCGCCCATTTGCAGTTTGCAGTTCCTGGTCTCGTTGAGGTACAGAAAATCATAACCCTGCACAAGCTGGTAGGAGAACTCCGTGAAAGAAATGCCGCTATCCAGCCTGGTCTTTACCGAATCCTTTGCCAACATATAACTGACTGTGATGTGCTTGCCTATATCCCTGACAAACTCCAGGAAGCTGAAGGTTTTCATCCAGTCATAGTTATTAACTATCTCTGCAGCATTAATCCCCTTTTCAAAATCCAGGAATTTTTGCAATTGTTCTTTGATACAGTTCTGGTTATGACGTATGGTCTTTTCATCCAGCAGGTTTCTTTCTTCCGATTTACCGGAGGGATCGCCAATCATACCGGTGGCGCCACCCATCAGGGCAAGTGGCCGGTGTCCGGCCATCTGGAAATGTTTCAGCATCATGATCCCCACGAGGTGTCCGATATGAAGAGAGTCGGCCGTAGGGTCGATACCCACGTAGGCGGTTACCATTTCATCCTTCTCAAAAAGTTCATCCATTCCGGGGGTCATATCCTGGATCATCCCCCGCCAGGATAGTTCGTTAATAAAATTCATAAGGTGAATTTTTTTTTGCAAATTTAAAACTTTTAACTGTTAATTTTCAATCTCCGGCCTTATCTTTGCTCCCATGAATCTGGTAACCGGAGGTACAGGCCTTGTTGGATCACACCTGATCCTGGAATTGCTGAAAAGGGGAGAGGACGTCAGGGCGCTGAAACGCGCCGGCAGTGATCTTGCCTTTATCAGGAAAGTCTTTCACATCT
>DAOWEV010000176.1 GCA_030638325.1 Bacteroidales bacterium | reverse complement strand
TGATGGTTGGAAGAATGGAATGATGGAATGGTGGAATGATGGAATGATGGAATGATGGAATGGTGGAATGATGGAATGATGGAATGGTGGAATGATGGAATGATGGAATGATGGAATGATGGAATGATGGAATGGTGGAATGATGGAATGATGGAATGGTGCAAGGCTAATAAGGTATTTTCCTCTATTATTCCATGTCCGTCTTGCCAGGCAGGCATTATTCCATTTTTCCAATATTCCATTCTTCCATTTTCCCTTGCAACACAGGATCATCACCGGGCCCAAGGCCGGTTAGCAGAACTTTACTGAAGTTGTTTTGAAGCCCTGCACCTGTTTTGAATTCAATTGGAATATACAGATTGCCGTAACCTTTCGCCATCTGTGTGGAGGCATTGTATTTTTCTATAAGCACTTGTTGTTCTTTCCCGATGAGTGAACCTCTGTACTGCTTCTTATTTTCAGCGGAAATATCCCTGATAGCCCGGCTTCTTTCATTTTTCACCTTTCCGGGAACCTGCTTCTCCATGCGGGCAGCCCTGGTGCCGTCTCTTTTTGAATACTTGAAAGTATGAATGTGAGAAAACCCGGCTTCTCTGACTATTTTACAGCTTTGTTCAAAATCTTCTTCCATTTCTCCCGGGAACCCTACAATGATGTCCGTAGTCAGGTTGAAATCAGGATATCTGCCTCTGATTCGGTCCACCATGCTCATAAAGGTCTTAATATTATAAAACCGGCGCATCTTCAATAGTATCTTGTCGGAGCCGCTTTGCAGGCAGAGATGAAGATGAGGCATCAGTTTTGGATGCCCGAACAAACTGAAAAGCCTGTCGCCGAACCCCTCCGGCTCGATGGATGAGATCCGGACCCTGAAGTCACCCGGAACTTCCAGCACTTGTTCAACAAGATGCTCGAAGTCAATCCCATCATAGGTGTACCTGCCCAGGTTTACCCCGGTAAGCACTACTTCTTTAAAACCAAAATCCACTACCTGCCTGATATTTTCCAGAATGTCCCTAATTGGCCGGCTCACGGCCCTGCCCCTGACTTTTGGGACAATACAAAAAGTACAAAAATTGTCGCAGCCATCCTGGATCTTTATATAGCTACGGGTGTGGAAGGTAGTGTCGGCAGGTTCAAACCCGAAAAGGTCCTTATTGTATTCTTCAGGATTGACTGTTTCTCCTTTGAAATGTGCATCTGCAATATTGAATATCGAACTTTTCTGTGCATTTTCCACAAAGTATGTTATGCCGTTCAACTTTTGCAATTGTTCTTTTTGCCCGTCGACCATACAACCGGTTACTATCACCACGGGATCATCATGTTTTTTGGTAGCACGGTAAATTGCTTTCCTGGATTTGGCATCCCCCTGGTTTGTAACGGTACAGGTGTTCACTACGTAAATATCAGCCTCCTCATTATAATCAACGATCTTATAACCGGATTTGTGAAACTGAGACACCAGGGCATCGGTTTCATATTGATTGAGCCTGCAACCAAGGGTTTTAAATGCGATCTTTCGGGTCATTTCAAACCGGGTTTAATACTTTTACCAGGGCGAGTTCACCCTCAAGAGCGAACGGAGTAGCTGATTGGATTTTCACATCCACGAAATCACCAATTAAAGCCTTATCATCACTTTGAAACCTAAGAACTATCTTGCCTTCTGTCAGGCCGGATAAGAAACCTTCCTTACGATCTTTCCGTGTTACAATAACACGCAATGTTTTGCCGATAAGGTGTTGGTTACCGGGGAGCGTATATTTCTGCAGTTCCTGTGTGGCCTTGTGAAATCGTTCTTTTTTCTCGTTATGAGGTATGTTATCATTCCACCTGGAACTGGCCGCTCCGGGACGGGATGAATACTGGGCGATATAAGCCATATTAAACCTGAATTCCTGCATCGCCTTCAAAGTATTTTGAAATTGCTCTTCAGTTTCTCCTGAAAACCCAACAATGATATCCGTAAATATAGTAGCCTGGGGTATGGTATCGCGTATTTTGTGGATAATACTCCGGTATTTTGCAACTGAGTATTTCCGGTTCATTTTAATGAGAACCTTGTCATCACCCGATTGTATCGGAAGATGAATTTGTTTTCCAAGATTGGGATACCGTGCGATAATATCTATAACCTCATCAGTCATATCCCTGGGATGAGGCGAGGTGAAATATACCCAGAATTCCTTTTTCATCCTGAGCCCCATCTCTCCGATTTGCCGGAGCAGTTGCGGAAATCCGATCTCATCACCTTTTTTGTCAAGTCCGTAAGAATTGACGTTCTAACCCAGCAGCGTAATCGATTTAATATCCTTTTCAATAAGGTTCTTTACTTCTTCCAGGATTTCCCGGGAAGGGCGGGAAACTTCTCTGCCACGTGTATAAGGGACAGCACAGAAAGTGCAGAATTTGTCACAACCGTTTTGGATGGGCACAAAAGCTTCGAAAGGAGAAGTATAATACGGTGTGATATTCCAGAATTCATTGATACTTTCATTCATGTGCATGGAGTTGCCCATAGCCCTGAGCCCGGCAGGTGTCACAATGCCATACTGGTTCAGTACTTCCGGGAATTGTTTCAGCTCACTCATTGGAAAAACGAGGTCAAACAGTTTCAGGAATTGTTCTTTGTCATCTGGCAGGATACATCCGGTAAGAAAGGTGATCAGGTTGCGCTTGTTCTTTTGCTTATTCCACATGCTGATCTTTGAATACACCTTATCGATGGCTTTCTGCCTGACAGAACAGGCGATTACCCCAAGCAGTCCGGCTTCCTCCTCATGATCAGTCCATATGTATCCCATCTCGTCAAGAACAGTTCTTGTCCGTTCACTGTCAGAGATATTCATCTGACAACCGAGTGTGATCAGGTGGTATTTCATCCTGCTGAATTTTTTGCAAAATTAGTGATTTTCTTGCGATTGGTTTCTGGTTGCTGATGGTTGTTAGTTTTAGCAGGAGTTCACAGCTTGCAGTTTGTAGCCTGAAGATTCAAGACTTTTTCCTCCATTTGGAGGAGAGTCCGAAGGCAGGCGGGTAAAATCTCAAAACTGAAAATTAAAAACACACCTCGGCATGCAGATTTTTCGATTTGACTGTGGGGAATTCAAAGAAATATTCAATCTTCCAAGATCAGATGACGGATCATCCATTCATCTTTGAGGTATTGATGGTAATAGAGGAAATCACCTAAGTCGTTGAACCATGCAATGCCTTCTTCTCTTTCGAGCGGAATTGACCTGCTCCTTTTAGCGTAAAGATTATAAGAACTAAAGGGGTATTCGGTAAAATTATTTATCATTCCATGTTTTTGAGGGTTAAAATGGATATAGAACATCAATCTTTTCAGATAAGAATTACTTGTGATTTCAATCCTTCTGAAGTTCTTGGTGAAGAGGCTACCGTCTCTTCCAATTCTTCTATTCAGGTACATTGCATAGATAATGAATAATTTCCGCAGTTGATTACTGGCTGTTTCTTTGATGCAACTATTTTCTCTCACTCTAATCAGAAAATGAAAATGATTGGGAAGCAAACAAAATGTGAAAGTGTCGATAACAGCCGTTGACATTTGAAAGTAAATTTTCAGGAAGAACCTATAATCATACTGTTTATAAAATAGTTGTTCATGATTATTCCCCCTGTTGAATATATGATAATATTTATTTTCCACTAAAGCTGCTTTAAGTTTCTTGCTTGGCATAATTATAAATTTATAGCATGAATTGATTTTGATTCTATTATTAATCGGAAAGGATGGTGGATATACCTGGTATGTTAATAAAAAGGACTCCATCCTCGCTTGAGGATGGAGTCCCATATCTGGAATTAGTCTAAATAATAATAAGACAAACACCCTAACACCCAGTTGTTTTCGAAAAAGAAAATAACTATCTTTACCCCGAAAATCATCAAATCATGTCATCTATTAATTGGCGCCTCAAAATGTATAAGAAATTTGGTAAAGGCCTGTATGAATGTTGGATCTTTTGATTTATGATTTTTGAATTGTGGTTTATGATACCTTAATTCATAATCTCTGTTTTCCCATTTTCAGCTTTCAATCTTCAATTTTGTTTCTGTGAAAGGTTTGGTTTATGATATAAAACGCTATGCCATCCATGATGGACCAGGAATTCGAACTACTGTCTTCCTGAAAGGCTGCCCTATGCGTTGCATGTGGTGTCATAACCCCGAAAGCCAGGAAGAAACGGTAAATAAGGTAGAGAAAAAACGCATCCTGGATGGTGAGCAATTTTTGGAGGATATAACAATTGGCACCTGGGTGTCAAAGCAGGAAATTATCGATGAAGTTAGTAAAGATGCTGTATTTTATGATGAATCCGGGGGAGGAGTGACATTGTCGGGCGGGGAGCCATTGATGCAGCCAAAGTTCATTGAATCACTGCTGAAAAGCTTAAAAAATAAAGGCTTCCATACCTGTATTGACACATGCGGATATGCGGAATCGGCTACGTTCAAAAAAATAATGCCCCTGGCGGATCTTTTCCTGTACGATATCAAACTGATAGATGATGTGCAGCATGTTTACTATACGGGCGTGTCAAATGAGTTGACTTTAATGAACCTTAAATTATTGGTTCAGAATGAAAAAGAGGTCATAATCCGGTTCCCTGTAATTCCTTGTGTTACTGATAATGAAGACAACCTGGAAGCTGTGGGATATCTACTGAAAAACCTTGGACTGGACAGGATTGACCTGCTTCCGTATCATGCTATGGCAAGAAACAAATACCAACGAATGGGAATGAAATATCAACTGAATGAGGTTCCTGAACCTGATAATAAAAGATTGGAGAGCCTCAAATCATTTTTTGAAGCAGATGGATTTAAAGTTACTATTGGAGGCTAAACAACAAGTACAGGGGCAATTTATCGCATTTAAGCATTTACGCATTTCCACTAAAATAGTAGTTGCACAAAAGAATATTACCATGAATGAACGAATCAGGTCGTTACGTGAAGAAAGCCTGAAAGCTATCAATAAAATATCTGCCGAAAGGGCAGTGCTGCTGACAAGGTTTTATAAAAGCAAGGAAGCCCAAAAGGTCTCATTGCCTGTAAAACGGGCGATGGCCTTTAAATATATTCTGGAAAATAAAAAAATATGGATCGGCAGGGAAGAACTGATCGTGGGAGAGCGGGGGCCTGAGCCCAAAGCAACCCCAACCTACCCGGAAATATGCCTGCATTCGGTGAAAGACCTTGAAACCCTTGATTCACGGCAAAAGGTTTCTTTTAAATCCGGTGAGGACACAAGGCGAATATACCATGATGAGATCATTCCATACTGGGACGGTAAAACCCAGCGCGACAAGATCTTCTCAAATATGGAGGAAGCATGGCTGCAAGCATACCAGGCTGGTGTATTCACTGAATTTCAGGAGCAGCGGGCACCCGGCCACACAGTGCTGGGTAATAAAATATACAGCATGGGATTCAGGGATTTCAAAGAACAGATCAGAAAGACACTTGAAGGCCTGGATTTCTTTGACGACCCTGAAGCTTTAAACAAAAAAGAAGAGTTAATGGCCATGGAGATAACTGCTGATGCTATCATCTTATTTGCAAGACGATATGCAAATACTCTTGAAAGCTTGGCTGAATCAGAGCTTGATAAAAACCGAAAAAAAGAACTGCAGGAGATGACCGGTATCTGTCGTCGTGTACCTGAGAATGCACCACGGACTTTTCATGAAGCCTTGCAGTATTACTGGTTCGTCCATGTGGGTGTGATCACCGAGCTGAATCCGTGGGATTCGTTTAATCCTGGGAGGCTTGACCAGCATTTGTATCCGTTTTTTAAAAAAGAGCTGGAAAATGGGAGCCTGACCCGGGAACGGGCAAAAGAGCTGTTGCAGGCTTTCTGGGTGAAATTCAACAACCATCCTGCCCCGCCTAAGATCGGCATAACGGCTAAAGAAAGCAATACATATACTGATTTTACCCTGATCAATGTGGGAGGGCTGAAACAGAATGGGACGGATGCGGTCAATGAACTCAGCTACCTGATCCTGGATGTGGTCGAAGAGATGCGGATACTGCAACCAGGCTCTATGATACAACTGAGTAAGCAAAACCCTGATGCATTCATCAACCGGGCACTGAAGATCGTGAAGACGGGTTTTGGACAGCCCTCCATCTTCAATACCGATGCGATAGTGCAAGAGCTGACGAGACAGGGAAAATCCATTCAAGATGCCCGTAATGGAGGTGCCAGCGGATGTGTTGAAAGCGGCGCTTTTGGCACAGAGGCATATATCCTGACGGGTTATTTCAACCTGACAAAGATACTTGAGATCACTCTGCATAATGGGCAGGACCCCCGGACAGGCCAACAACTTGGCCCTGAAACAGGCAACCCAAAGGGATTTAATGGCTTTGACGAACTTTTAAATGCCTATGAGAAACAGATAAAACACTTTGCCGATATCAAGATCAGGGGAAACAACATCATAGAAAAGCTCTATGCCAAATATATGCCCGCTCCATTCCTGAGCCTGCTGATCGACGATTGCATTACAAACGCAAGGGACTATAATGCCGGAGGTGCCAGGTATAATACCTCTTATATTCAGGGAGTCGGCCTGGGCAGTGTTGCAGATATCTTAACTTCAATAAAATACAATGTATTCGATCAAAAGAAAGTGTCGATGGATGAGATATTGCAGGCTGCCAGCCACAATTTTGAAGGCTATGGGGAATTGCGCAATGACCTGATCTATCATACCCCGAAGTATGGTAATGATGATGATTATGCTGATGCACAGTCTGTCATCGTGTTCAATATGTTTTATAAGGCTGTCAACGGGAGGCCAACACCCCGGGGCGGAACCTTCAGGATCAATATGCTGCCAACTACAAGCCATGTATATTTTGGGAGTGTGATCGGGGCTACATTAGATGGCAGAAAAGCTGGTATGCCGCTCTCGGAAGGGATCTCACCATTCCAGGGATCCGACCGCAAAGGCCCAACCGCAGCCCTGAAATCTGCTGCGAAGATAGATCACCTGAAAACAGGAGGCACCCTGCTTAACCAGAAATTCACACCACAACTGTTTCAGGATGAAAAGGGCATCTTCAGCCTGGCCAAACTGATCCGGGGGTATTTTAGGATGAATGGCCATCATATACAATTCAACGTGGTTACAGCCGGCATTTTGCGGGATGCCATGAAATATCCTGAGAAGTTTCAGGACCTGATCGTAAGAGTGGCGGGTTACAGTGATTACTTTAATGACCTGACTGAGGAATTACAGGAGGAGATCATCAGACGTACGGAGCATGATGGCTTTTAGGTTGTGAGGCATGAGGCGTGAAGAGTGAAGCGTGAAGAGTGAAGCGTGAAGAGAAAGGTATTGCTAAATAGTGAAAAAAAATGTTGAAAAGTATTTAATAAATACAATGATCCCTGTCTTGAAAAGATTTGATTTTCAATATAAATTTATAAGCTGAACAAATAATCTATATCCTATGCTTGTTTTGTCTTCCGAAGATATCCTGAACCTGGCTGATCATGCAGAGATCATAGCTGCTGTGGAACGGGCTTTTATCATGGCAGAAGGGGAAAATTATTACCAGCCTGACCGCATTCATATTGACCATGAAGGCAAAGTCTTATTGTTTATGCCTTGTTTTACTGAAGACTATTTTATTACAAAGTCGGTATCTGTGGTTCCTGAAAATGTTCAGAAGGGACAACCATCATTGTACGGAACCCTGATACTGAATGATGGCAAAACGGGCCAGCCCCTGGCTTTGATGGATGCCGGCACGGTCACAGCCATCCGGACTGGGGACAAAAATAAATCTCTGATATAACTCTCTGAAGATGCTTAAAAACCGGGAATGGGAACCACCAGACAATTGGCAAAAGATAACTACGATCGAGATGCACACGGGGGGAGAACCGTTAAGGGTATTTACCGGTGGCCTTCCTGAAATTAAAGGAAAGACCATACTGGAGAAACGCCGGTACTTCAGGGATCATTACGATCATATCCGCACCGCCACCATGTGGGAACCACGCGGGCATGCAGATATGTACGGAGCAGTGCTTACCGAACCATTAACACCAGGTGCCGACCTGGGCGTCTTTTTTATGCATAATGAAGGCTACAGCACCATGTGCGGACATGCCATTATCGCATTGACCAAACTGGTATTGGATACAGGACTGGTGGAAAAAGAGGGAAAGGCGCCCGAACTCATCATTGATGCTCCTGCAGGGAGGATATTCTCCAGAGGATTTCGTGAAAACAATATTGTAAAGAAGGTTTCTTTTCTGAATGTGCCTTCATTTGTGTTGATGTCAGATCAAAGAGTTACAGTCCCGGGAACCGGAAGTGTCCGCTTTGACATTGCTTATGGAGGAGCCTTTTATGCCCTGGTGCATGCTGAAGACCTGGGACTGCAGTTGATCCCTGCAGAATATGACAGGCTCATTGAACTCGGACGCAAGATAAAGTATGCCGTTATGAGTAATTTCAACATTAAACATCCATTTGAGGAAGACCTCAGTTTTTTATACGGAACCATTTTCACCGGGCCTGCCCATGACCGGGCCCATCATAGCAGAAATGTTTGCATATTTGCCGATGGAGAGCTGGACCGTTCGGCAACCGGGTCGGGCGTCAGTGCAAGGGCCGCATTGCATTATGCTAAAAAGGAATTGCAGGCAGGGGAGGCCATTACTATTGAAAGCATCCTGGGAACCACTATGCAAGTCAGGGTGAAAGAGTTAACAGAATTCGGCCCTTACCAGGCAGTCATTCCTGAGGTCTCAGGAAAGGCTTTTATTACCGGAAAAAGCACTTTTTATTTCGATCCTGATGATCCGCTGAAAGATGGATTTATTTTTCGGTAAAAAAAGGACAATGATAATTATTTAGCTGTGACGTATATTTCATCAGTGTTAAATAAAACACTAAATTCGAATATCTAAATCCTAAACAAATTTAAATGACAGAAGTACAAAATTCAAAACTGAAAAGATTAATACAACAACATAGTTTTAGACATTGGAAAATTAGAATTTTGAAATTGTTTAGTATCTTAATTTTGATATTCGTGTTTTTTTTGGCAGAAATTCTAAATCCGAAACCCTAATCCCGATAAATATCGGGAAAACAAATTCAAGTGAATTAAACCCAAATGATATAAACTGTTTTAAGCAATTGAAAATTTGAATATTTGATATTATTTCGGATTTAGATATTAGGATTTCGGATTTAATGTTTTTATTATCC
>DAOWEV010000059.1 GCA_030638325.1 Bacteroidales bacterium | reverse complement strand
TAGATATTAGGATTTCGGATTTAATGTTTTTATTATCTTCTTGATTCTGGCTTGTCCAGGTTAGGAATTAGGAATTAGGAATTAGGAATTAGGAATTAGGAATTAAAGCGGTGTTTATCAAAGATCCTCACCAGACACACCGTAGCTGGTATCTTTGATATCACTGTCGATGGGTTCAACGTGGACAAGGATATCATAGACATTCCGGATATCTGCTTTTACTTGTCTTTCGACCTGATGGGCCATTTTGTGTGCTTCGGTAACCGATATAGCTCCATCCACCTCAAGATCCAGGGCGATCATGTATTGATGCCCCATCCGCCTGACCTTGCAATTATGCGGATGATGGATACCCGGGATCTTGGCAACTGACTCAAAAATTTCATTGTAGATCTCCGGGTTTTCTATCCCATCCATCAACTCAATATTGGTTTGCATGAATATTTTAAATGCCGAATACATGATCCAGAAGCTTACTGCCAGGGCAGTGATGGTGTCGATAACAGGTATTTTCAGCCAGAAGGTGAAGATCAGCCCTGTAAGCACTGTTCCGGAAATGAGAACGTCATTCTGCATATTCCTGGCATTGGCGATGAGCATGGAACTATCTGTCTTTTTCCCGGTTTTCCTGAGGTATAATGCCAGTAAGGTCTTTCCGATAACGGAAAGTATGATGACATAAATGGCAAATGTTTCCGGTATTTCAGTAGCAGAGTGCTGTACCAGCCGGGTAGTGGTGGAGATGGCAAGTTGGGCGCCCGCAAAAAAGATGATGAATGCCAGGACTTTTGATGCCAGCGTATCGGCTTTTTCGTAACCATAAGGGTATTTTGGATTGGGGGGTTTGCTGATGATATAAGCTGTGACCAATGTGATCACCGAGGCTACAATATCACTGGCAGAATCGATCCCGTCACCCACAACAGCAAGACTTCCTGCGATCAGCCCAACGCTTATCTTAAGTACTGATAAAACGGCGTTGCCGATGATGCTGACCCAGGATGCCCTGATTATTTGTTGTTTTCTATTTGACATCAGGCCGGTACTCTTTATTTATTTGGTTTTACTGTTATTATAATGGAAATGCGAAAATGCTTAAATGCGTAAATGCTTAAATGTGTTAATGTTATTTATCATTTTAGCATTTTATCATTCAATCATTAATCCATTACCCATTAAAAACTTTGTTTTGGCAAGTTTTTTTTTCAAGACAAAATTTTGCTTTGACCTTCTAACTTCTGACTTCGGTCTTCGGACTTCCGACTTGTTCTTATAGGCAAACATGCGAATAATTCAGCCTCCCATCACTACTGTTCTCCGAGGAAGCGCTCGGCTTCAATAGCCGCCATACATCCCGATCCGGCAGCTGTAACAGCCTGACGGAAAGTAGGATCCTGGATATCTCCGCAGGCGAAAACACCCTCCACATTCGTGGCAGTTGAATTTGCTTTTGTGTTGAGGTACCCGACCTCGTTCATATCTAACTGCCCGGTGAACAACTCCGAATTTGGTTTGTGGCCGATGGCTGAGAAATAGCCATCTACATCAAGTTTTGTCTCTTCGCCGGTAAATTTGTTGGTGATAATAACTCCGGTTACCGCTTTATTAAATCCTTCCTCGGTACCCACGATCTCTTTCACATGACTATCCCAGTGAACCTCCAGATTTGGCGTGTTGAACACCTTTTGCTGCATCGCTTTGGAAGCTCTCAGCTCATCGCGGCGATGGATTAAATGTACTTTATTACACAAATTGGCGAGGTAAGTAGCCTCTTCGGCAGCCGTATCTCCGCCGCCCACTACAACCACGTCTTTTCCCTTATAAAAGAACCCGTCGCAGGTGGCACAGGCCGATACGCCTGCCCCCATGAACCGCTCTTCTGATTCAAGTCCAAGATATCTTGCCGTAGCGCCTGTTGCGATGATCAGGGTTTCGGCCATAATGGTCTTGCCATCATCCACTTCCACTTTAAAAGGCCTTTTGGAAAGATCAACGCTTGTGGCTAATCCAAACCTAACTTCAGTACCGAAACGCTCGGCCTGTTTTTTCAGGTCTGACATCATGTCAGGGCCTGTAACACCTTCCGGATAACCCGGGAAATTATCAACTTCCGTGGTGGTTATCAACTGTCCTCCCGGTTGAAGGCCTTCATACATAACTGGTTTCAGGTCGGCTCTTGAAGCATAAATGGCTGCAGTATACCCGGCCGGTCCGGAACCAATGATCAAACATTTTACGTTTTCTGTGTTTTCGCTCATTTTATAGATCTTATAATTTTTGGATTGCAAAAGTAGGTAATTATCGGTTATCAGTTAACAGTTAACAGTTAACAGTTATCAGAAATTGGAAATTGTAAACAGTAAATTGTAAATTGTAAATTCAGTTGTATACCATTCACTGTTCCCATTTTCGGTCTTCGGACTTCCGACTTCGGACTTTCCCCCCAGAAACAATGCCAAAGACTGATTACGGGAAAAATATTAATTTAGCTTATTTATAGAAAACGCCTTACAATATGAAGCTCATATCCACCAACATCTGCAAAACAAGTGACATCGGTGTTAACGACAACCTCTTTGGCGGTAGAATGCTATCATGGCTTGATGAATCCGGAAGCATCATGGCTTCTTCGGTCTGTGGTTCTGCCAATGTAATAACTTTGAAGATCGATGAAGTCTTGTTTAAACGACCGGTGAAAGTGAAGGAGCAGATCAGGATCTATGGCAAGGTTGAACACATCGGAAATACTTCTGTAAAACTTTTTCTTGAAGCAAGAAGAATAAATATTCATGATAATACAGAGGATGTGGTTTGCTCGACCTGCATGTTGTTCGTAAATATTGATGAAAACGGTAATCCGTTACGTATTGTAAAATAGCCAAATTTTTAAATCAATTCAGATGGAAAGAGATTATGCGTTAGTATCCCCGGCAATGCCCCGGGAGCGCATTATTTCCTTAGATGTTCTGCGGGGGT
>DAOWEV010000110.1 GCA_030638325.1 Bacteroidales bacterium | reverse complement strand
GAGATCTCCTTAATGGTTTGAAGCTGGTCTTTTGACAGCTTAACATAAGATTTAGTATCCAGTACTTCTTTCAGACCCATGGCATTTTCGATCAGGGTATTCTGGTATCGTATGGCAATCGGGATTATGTGGTTTTTAGCGAGGTCTCCGATAACACGAGATTCGATCTGGAGTTTTTTGGTATAAGTCTCCAGCTTGATCTCATATCTTGCCTTCAGTTCCCTCTCCGTCAATACATTGTTATCATTATACAAGCTCACTGTTTTTTCACTTATATAGCTCTTCAATGCCTGTGGTGTGGATTTAATATTTGACAAGCCTCTTTTGGCAGCTTCCTCCACCCAGGCTTCACTATAGCTATTGCCTTCAAACCGGATGTTTTTAGATTCTATAATATATTTTTTGAGCACCTGAAAAATGGCCTCATCTTTTCTTACCATTCTTCTGATCAGGTTGTCCACGTCTGTTTTGAATTGTTTAAGCTGACCGGCTACTATTGTATTGATAATGACCATCGCCTTTGCACAGGTATCGGATGAACCCACGGCTCTGAACTCAAACTTGTTACCTGTAAAAGCAAATGGAGAGGTGCGGTTGCGGTCGGTATTATCTAACAGTATCTCGGGGATCTTGGATATGTTCAGGTTGAGTTCTTCTTCCAGGTCTGTCGTGATCTTTCCGCGCTTAACCTTTTTTTCAATGTCATCCAGCACTTTTGTAAGATGTGATCCGATAAATGCGGACATGATAGCCGGGGGAGCTTCATGGGCGCCCAGTCGCAGGTCATTACCTGCTGAAGCAATTCCAGCCCTTAAAAGGTCTGCATTGTTATGAACAGCTTTTAAAATATTTACTATGAAAATAATAAATCTTAAATTGGATTTTGATGTCTTTCCGGGAGATAACAAATTAACGCCTGCATTGGTCATCAACGACCAGTTATTGTGTTTTCCCGAACCATTCACTTTTGCAAAGGGCTTTTCATGAAGCAGGACTGTAAAATCATGATGATTGGCTACTTTTTTAAGCAAGTGCATCAGGAGCTGGTTGTGATCCACACCGAGGTTGGCTTCTTCATACACCGGGGCACATTCATACTGGTTTGGAGCCACCTCGTTGTGGCGTGTTTTGAGGGGGATCCCAAGTTTATGAGACTGATACTCCAAATCCTTCATAAAGTCAGCCACCCTTTCGTGTATGCTTCCGAAATAATGATCCGAAAGCTGCTGATCCTTGGCAGAAGCGTGGCCGAATACTGTTCTTCCCGTTAGTATCAGGTCAGGGCGGGCTAAAAATAAAGCTGAATCCACGAGGAAATATTCCTGTTCCCAACCGAGCATTGCAAAAACCTTATTCACATCTTTATCGAAGTACCGGCAAACGTCTACTGCAGCACGATCCACGGCGTGCAAAGACCGAAGCAGGGGGGTCTTGTAATCGAGCGCTTCACCCGTATAGGACACAAAAATGGTTGGGATACACAGGGTGTTATCAAGGATGAATGCCGGGGATGTAGGGTCCCAGGCAGTATAACCACGTGCTTCAAAGGTATTCCTGATACCGCCGCTGGGAAAGCTGGAAGCATCCGGTTCTTGTTGCACCAATTCGTTTCCGGAGAAGTTCTCAATAGCCTGACCATTATTCACAGGAATGATAAATGCGTCATGCTTTTCAGCTGTGGCGCCTGTCAGGGGATGGAACCAGTGCGTATAGTGTGTCGCTCCCTTACCGGTGGCCCATGCCTTCAGGCTGGATGCCACCTGGTCGGCGATCTTCCGCTGTATCTTCTCTCCTTTCTCAATGGCATTGATAACCATCCGAAAGGCTTCCTCGGTAAGAAACTCGCGCATGACACTGCGGTTGAAAGTCATCTCACCAAAATAATCCGAAATCTTCTGCGACTCAAATTCACACTTATTATCAATTCTTCTTGATAAAGCAAGTTCCAAAGCTTTAAACCTGAAATTCTCCATATAATCCGAATGTTTGTGACTTATTTCTTTCTTATCAACATCAATCCAAGAAAGGTAAAAATACCATTTAATATCAATAATTCGAAACCAAAATTATAACCATTTAATAACACCTGATCGTAAACGCTTAATACATAACATATTAAAGGTGAAATAAGTGCAACGACAGGTACCCATTTATCTTTCACCTCATACTTTGTAAATAACCCGAAAGCAAACAATCCCAACAAAGGGCCGTAAGTATAACCTGCAATGGTAAACAATTTTGAGATAACCGATTCATCATGGATCGCCCGGAAAACAATAATAACGAGCAATACCAGTAATGATACGCCAATATGAACAATGTACCTGATCCTTCTGCTCTTTCTTTCATCAGAGTGGCCTGATCTGCGGATACCAAGGATATCGATGGTGAAGGAGGTCGTAAGCGCGGTGAGTGCACTGTCAGCGCTGGAATAAGCGGCCGATATCAGGCCCGTGATAAATACGATGCCGGCAAATGGACCGAGATACTTCAGGGCAATTGTTGGAAACAGGTCATCTGTTCTTTCCGGTATGGCAAGTCCGGCATCTGCCGCATAAATAAATAATACTGCGCCCAGGAAAAGAAATACAAGATTCACCGGCACCAGGGCTGTTCCCAGCCAGTATATATTCTTTTTAGCTTCTTTCACATTCCTGCAACTGAGGCTTTTCTGCATCATATCCTGGTCAAGCCCTGTCATAACAATGGCAATAAACATTCCGGCCAGAAAATCTTTCAGAAAGAAATGCCTGTCCTGCCAACCGGTAAAAACCATCTGTGAAAGTTCACTATCCTGCACTTTGTCAATTAAGCCACCAAGCGAAATATTCATTTCTGAGGAAATTATAAATATAGTAAGGATCACTGACACCAACATAAAAGTTGTCTGGAGCGTGTCGGTCCAGACTATCGTCCTGATCCCTGCCCTGAAAGTATACAACCATATCAACAACATAAAAAGGGAGACGGTGAACCAGAAGGGAACTCCCCAGGAATCAAACACAAACAACTGTAACACATTAACCACCAGGAACATTCGGAATGAGGCTCCGATGACCCTGGAAATTAAAAAATAGACAGCGCCGGTTTTATAGGCTCTTACTCCGAATCGCTGATCCAGGTATGTATAGATTGAGGTAAGTTGCAGTTTGTAGTATACCGGAAGCAATACATTGGCGATCACGAGATAACCCAATAGATAACCGAGTACGATCATCATATAGGAAAAGCTGGTATTTCCAACATCTCCGGGTATGGATATAAATGTAACGCCTGACAGTGAAGCGCCGATCATTCCATAAGCTACAACAAGCCAGGGCGACCGCCTGTTGCCAAGAAAGAAAGTCTCATTGTCGGACCGCTTTGAGGTGATCCAGCTAACAGTGAATAACAAGGCAGTGTATATGAGGAAGCTTATAAGTATTAAGTGAGGGGTCACTGATAAAGTTTTGAATTATTTTAGTTCTTAAGCAGTTCTTGTGCAAAGGTAATCAGATCGGGAAAGATGAAATCGATCAAATGATCATGTGTGGCAGGTTTTTCAGAAGCCAATAAGACGGTAACCATGCCCGCGTTTTTCCCAAATTCCATGTCGGTCAGGGAATCTCCGACCATAACCGCATGGTTCAGGTCGATTTCCGGAAAATGTTCCCGGGCAAGGAAAGCCATTCCCGGCGCCGGTTTACGCATGGGATTATTGTCTGATGCAAGGCTTGGGCTGTAATAGATATTGTCGACCCTTCCGTCATGCTTATTTATCTCTTTGAGCATCTTTTGGTGCACATGTTGCAGGTCTTCTTCGGTCATCAATCCCTTTCCAATGCCTTGCTGGTTGCTCACGATGAAAATATGGCCGAATTTCCTGCCCAGTAAAGATAAGGCTGACAAAACACCAGGGAGAAACTCAAATTCCGCCCGTGTAGTGACATATCCACCTATGATCCTTTTATTGATAACCCCGTCGCGATCCAGAAACAATGACCAGGAGCTATCAACAGAAAAACAATTATAATTCATGCTGTGCTTTTTCATAGTCTTCCGGGATACCAATATCAATGAAGTAGGATTGGCAACGCATGGCATACATCTTCTCCGTTTTGTAGCAAGCTTCGAGGAAATCTCTTTCCAAAGAGAATTTTTCAGGCAGGTTGAGGCTGCAAAAATATTTCTTAGCGATCACATAAACACCCCCATTGATAAATCCTTCCCCCGTATTTTTGCCTTTTTCATTAAATCCTGTGATCCTGTGATCCTGGTCAATCTGAAGGGTACCATATCTGCTGGCATCTTTTTCTTTGCGCATGGCCAGGCAAAAGCCGGTTTGCTTTGACCACCTGAAATCATGCAGGCGTTGCAGGTTTATATCATAATAAGTGTCCCCGTTGAAAACGAATGCCGCATGGCCTTCAATCAGCCGGAATGCGTTCCTGACAGCGCCACCGGTCCCGAGTGGTTCTTTTTCAATGGCATAGCTGATCTGAAGAGATTTATATTGTTGTCCGAAATGGGCCATGATCGCTTCATGACGGTATCCTACAGCCAACACGACTTTTTCCAGTCCCCACTTTATGAAATAATCCATCTGGTGTTCAAGGAAAGGCCGTCCGTTGACAGGCGCCATCGGTTTTGGCAGATCGTTTACAACCTCTTTCAGGCGGGTGCCCTTGCCGCCGGCGATGACTATGGCTTCCCTGATCATCCCGGGAATAGTGTTGATTCTATCAATTCGCAAATAACGTGGCCAATCATGATGTGTGCTTCCTGGATACGTGGCGTATCCGTAGAAGGCACGTTGATAAGGTAGCAACAAAGCGCTGCCATCTTACCCCCGGTCTCGCCAGTCAGCCCGATGGTCTTCATCTCCTTCTTCAAAGCTGTTTCAAAGGCTTTTACAATATTGGCAGAATTACCTGATGTTGACAACCCGATCAATATATCTCCCTTTCGGCCCATACCCTTCACCATCCTGGAAAACACTTCATCGTATGAATAATCATTGGCTACCGCTGTCAGGAAAGAGGTGTTGACATGCAGGGCTTCAGCCGGCAGCGGATCCCGGTCATAGTAAAACCTCCCTGATAATTCGGCTGCCAGGTGCTGGGCATCCGCGGCACTCCCGCCATTTCCGCAAAATAGTATTTTATTACCGTTTCTGAATGCATTCACACACTCATTAATGACATCTTCCACCACTTTAATAAGCCTGTCATCCTGCAGCAGTTGTTGTTTTAATTCAATAGAATCATTTATTGCTTCCTTAATTCTCATACTTTGCTTCAGTTATCAGTTATCAGTTATCAGTTGTCAGTTATCAGTTATCAGTTATCAGTTGTTAGTTCATTGTTCCCATCTTC
>DAOWEV010000114.1 GCA_030638325.1 Bacteroidales bacterium | reverse complement strand
GTTTGATACCAGTTGGCTCCGGCATCGATGGATTTGTAGATCCCCCCGCTTGTGGCTGCCAGTATGATCTGGTTGTTGGTGGGATGCTGTATCAGTCTCCCAACGGTTTTTTCTCCCATACCGTTGTTCCACATTATCCAGGTGGCGCCTCCGTCGTCCGACTTCATGACCCCAATCCCAAAGGCATCTCCCGCATCCCGGTCGCCGGTTCCAATGTAAATAAGGTCAGGATCATTATAATCGACAATGATGGCTGAGACGCCCAGGGAAGGCTGGTCATCTATCAGGGGTGACCAGTCGTTGCCACCTACAGTCGTCTTCCATAAACCTCCTGAAGGAGATCCTACGTATAGGATATCAGGATCGGAAGGATGAAACGCTATGGCATTCAATCTTCCAAGCCCCTTATAGCCCTTGTTCAAAGGTATTACTTCAGGCCCCAGGCTGATCCAGTTTCCTGATGGGGACCTGTTGGCCGAATGGTTTTCCAGGTAATTGAAATATTCATTCCGGACATGGATTGCCGGGATGCGTTCACCGTCGGGAAAGATCCTGGATTCCTGCATCATGTATTCCCAGCGTTTGAAGGGTTTGAAGCCCGATCCTTTGGTAACTTCACGGCCTTCCCAGTAAATGTTAAAAGCCCTCTGGACATCGTAAAAATTTACCGATGGATCCTGCATCATATCAACCCAGTAAGGATAATCTGCCGTATCCGGTAAGATGGTTGCTTTAGTTTGAGAATAGAGGTTCAAAGAGAAAAGAGCCGTGAACAGCACAGCCATTGTAAATGTAAAAGTTTTCATATGTTAATTCTTTGATAGTCAATAACCCTAATGAGGGTGCAAAGGTAGTAATAAATACAATAAAAAGAGAAAAAAGACTATTTGACAGGAAAATTTTTAATGCACTTAACTTTTATTCAACATAAAAAAAGAATAAAAGACCTTTTTATCTTTTATATTAAAAACTTTTTTAATTTTGCGAAGATTTTAACCTCATTAATTCATGAATTAATGAGGAGTTGAAAGTTAAAAGTTGAAGGTTAGAAAGTTAGCCTCTGTGCAAAAAGTAATTTAAAAAAAAGTAATAATGTAAATTTTTTACAAAATGTGCATGTTTCACATTATCAATGTACTTTATAACTTTATAAACTTTCAACTTTTAACTCTGCATGAATAGTTCAGGTTAAATGAAACAAAAGATAAAGTGTGGTGTGAATAGAAAATACAATTATAAATAAATTTAAAAAAATGGAAAGAAAAGCAATAGTTGAACTGGATGTCAGGCCTATATTGGAACAGGGTGTGGATCCTTTTGATAAGATCATGGAAACACTGAAAGCTTTGAAGGATGAAAATACCCTGCTGATCATCAATACTTTTGAGCCGGTACCGCTGCTTAATTTGCTAAGAAAGAAAGGTTATACATATGAAGTGGAGCGGCCTGAGGCGGGGATTGTGCATACTTACGTGAAGAAAGATCAGGGGGCATTAAAAGAACCGGAATCTGAGAGCGACAACAATACAGAGAGTCCTTCTTTTGAAGACATTGAGATCAGATTTGCAGGCCGTTTACATACCGTTGATGTCAGGGATCTGGAAATGCCCATGCCCATGGTCACGATTTTACAGGAACTGGAGCAGTTGTCGGCAGGATATGCGCTTTACGTGCATCATAAAAAGCTGCCTCAATATTTATTGCCTGAATTGAAAGACAGGAATTATAAATATGTCGTCAAAGAGATTGACGAGGAAAATCTTAAATTGATAGTTTTTAAATAATGCAAGCGGGCTTAAGTACACTAAATGCTCCGGCACCCCGTGTGGTACTTCCATATTACGGGTTTGGAGCCATTGCTTTTTTAATATCAGGGATCATCCTGTTTATTGCAGCACCTGATATGATAAATCATTATCTCAGTCCTAAATTACTGAGCTTAACCCATTTGCTTGTGTTAGGGTGGATCAGTATGATCATCTTCGGAGCGCTTTATCAATTGATACCCGTTGTGATGGAGGTGAAGCTATACAGCGAACGGCTTGCCCTGATCACTTTTTTCTTATTCGGAACAGGTATCCTGATCCTGGTATGGTCTTTCTGGTTTTTTAAATTCCAGAGAAGTATTGGTTTGGAAATAGGAGGTGTCCTTCTCATCCTAACTGTAATGTTGTTTGCTGTTAATATGTTTAAGAGCGCTTTGAAAACAGAACGCAGGAATATCGAGAACGGTTTTATTGTGACTTCAATTGTTTATTTGATGCTGACGGTTATCCTGGGATTTCTTATGGTACTTAACTTTATGGTGCCATTTATCCCCAGGTCTCATCTGGATCTGCTGAAGTTGCATGCGCACCTCGGTATGATCGGCTGGTTCCTGTTGCTTGTGATTGGTGTTGCCAGCAAACTGATGCCTATGTTCCTGATCGTACACAAACTCCCGGTGAAACTCTTAAGTTATTCCTTTTATCTTATAAATGCCGGGTTAATTTTACTGGCTCTTGCCTTTTACTTTTACCCGAAAAGCCTGGTTCTGACCGCCTTTTCATTACTCATCCTGGCCGGGATCCTGTTCTTCCTGCGGTTTGTTTTCATTGCTTTTAAGAAGCGGATACGCCGTAAACTTGATATTGGCATGCGCTTTTCGGCCCTTGCATTTATTTTGTTGTTTATAAGTCTGTTACTTGGAGTTGTATCCGTCTTGAGTCCGGGTATTATTGGGAAATTTCAAGTCAGGTTAGAGATCATTTATGGGGTGCTCATTATTCTTGGTTTTTTTACTTCACTTATTCTGGGACAAACATATAAAACACTTCCCTTTATTATATGGTTACAAAAATACCAGTCGAAAGTTGGGAAAGAAAAAACCCCGCTTCCGATGGAACTATATTCAGAGAAAGTTGCAGTGTTACATTTTTGGACATACCTGGCAGGCTTGATCCTATTGATTACAGGTATTTTATTTGCAAGTAGTCTGGTTATAAGAATAGCGGCCATCATTTTTATTGTTACCGGCCTGCTATATAATTATAATGTGTTTAAGATAATCTTGCATAAAGCTCTGCATGAATAATGCGGGCTAAATAATCGGTCATGAATATTGCGTTAAAAAATCATTAATAAAGAGAAGATACAATGTTACAGGAAAATCTTTCGGCAGAGGAGGTAAAGATCCTTGAGCTTTTAAAAAGTGTGATGGATCCTGAGGTTGCGGTAAATATCGTTGACCTTGGCCTGATCTATGAAATTCATTTTGAGGAAAATAAAAAGGTTCATATAGTAACAACCCTTTCTACAAGAGGTTGCCCGCTGGGTGATGTCATTATGCAAAATATTGAAGTGGTTCTGCAAAATGCTTATCCGGGCCTGGAGATCTCTGTTGAATTGACCTGGGAACCTGAATGGACTCCCGAAATGATCACTGAGGATGGCAGGAGAGCCATTGAGCTATGATCTTTTCACGCTCAACGGAATATGCACTGAGGGCAATTGTTTACCTTGCGGTTCATTCGTCACCGGGTAAACGTTTTGGAGTCAGGAAGATTGCTGAATCCCTGGGCTTCCCTGAGTCTTACCTCGGTAAGATATTACAGGACCTGTCACGACAGCATGTTATTTCATCGGTAAAAGGACCTAACGGTGGCTTCTTTATTGATCAGGATGCCATGGATATATCCTTACTGCAGATCGTTGAAACCATTGATGGCCTGGATTTCTTTAAGACCTGCGGGCTGGGCTTACATGAATGCTCAGATGATAAACCTTGTCCCATACATGATGACTACAAGTTATACCTGGATGGATTGTACAAAATGTTGTCCAACAAAACGATCAGGGATTTGAAGGAGGATATCAAAAACGGCAATGTTTTTATCCAACCCTTAGGGTCTTAGGCACTTAAAAAGTCAAACTTACCAACATGTTGTTCAAATTGGATGTTGTCGAAATTCAATTCCCGCATAGCGGTTTCAATTCCTAATTCCTAATTCCTAATTGATTTAGACCCTTAGGGTCGGAATTATTCCCTTATGATCTTAATGTCTTTGACATCCTCCATAGTTACCCATCCACCGTCATTTCCAAAGCTATTGAGCACATAATTGATGACTGCAACAGCCTCTTCTTTTGTGTCAACCTGTGGGGTCATCGGGGCTGTATAAGTGATGCCATTCACAAGCATTTCTTCATTGGAGCCATTCAACACCTGTGCCACGGCCCGGACTTTATCTGCCAGCAGGTAATCGGCCTCTGCCAGTGGCGGAAATGCACCCGGAATACCCTGACCTTCAGGTTGATGACAAATAAAACATTTTTCGTCATAGATCTTTTTCCCTTTTGCCATGATGGCTTCCTTGTCTTCAGGAATTGAAAAAGCAACCAATATGACCGCTGCGACTAATAATAATCCAAATTGTTTCATGATAAGCTTATTTTTCAGTTAATGATAATTTGCTGCAATTGAAGCACAAAGTTAGAGAAAAAAGACAAATCAGGGAAAAAACTAAGAGTCTGTGCCCAGTTAGGCAATGAGGAATATAACTTACTGCAACCGGGATGTCACATCAAAACCCAGGATTCTCAGCGTTTTGATCAACCTTTGATCTCTAATGCTTAAATGCTTAAATGCTATTTGTCATTTAATCATTTTATCATTTAATCATTCTATCATTAATCCAAAACCCATTAACTTCGCGATAGAACCTTTTTTATCTTGACATAGTTCAAATATCCCACAATAGATACAATGGCTATTATAGCAATCGCATAATAGACAAACGTCGGAACCGGCACCGGATCGCCCTGGGCATAGGAGTGCATTCCCGAGAGGTAATAATTCACTCCGAAATAGGTCATCAGCACTGAACTGAAACCGATCAGGGCCGCGAAGTTAAAAGCAAACAGGCCGTTTAATCCCGGTATCATCCTCATATGGACTATAAAGGAATAAACCAGAATAGTGACCAGCGCCCAGGTCTCCTTGGGATCCCAGCTCCAGTAACGGCCCCAGGATTCATTGGCCCAGACAGCCCCCAGGAAAGTTCCGACCGTTACCAGGAACACTCCGATGATAAGGTTCATTTCATTGATGCTGGTAAGTTCCCGGATCGTCTCATTTAATTTCAGATAGTTCTTTTTCGTCTGAAAATTGATCAGGATAATATTCAGGAAACCCAGTAATGCACCGATGGCCAGAAAACTGTAACTCGCTGTGATGACTGCCACATGAATGACCAGCCAGTATGATTTCAGCACCGGCACCAGGTTGGTGATCTCCGGGTCGAGCCAGCTCATATTGGCCACCATCAGCGTCAGGGAAGCCAGGATGGCAGTGACGGCCAGAACGATCCTGGACCTTCTGGAAAATATAAACCCCGAAAGCACCACAGCCCACGATATGTAAATCATAGTCTCATATCCATCGCTCCAGGGGGCATGCCCCGAAATATACCATCTTGCAGCCAGGCCAAGGGTATGCAATATGAATGCTATGCCGATCAGTATAATGATGATCCTGCTGACCATACTGAATTTAAATCTTGGGACCAAAACACTGGTAAACAATAAGATCAGTAAAACAAAACCAGCCAGCCAGTATACCGGGAACAGCCTTTTAAATAGTTGTACCTTATTATATCGTATCTCCAGATTGGTTTTTGATATTTCGGGCATGATGCTACTTCCGTATTTTTCCTGAAAGATACTGATATAGCCCAGGTACTCGTCAGCTTTCTCCCAGTTTCCCGATTGCATGGCCTCGTTTACAGAAGCATAGTAAAGGCCCAGGACGTTATCCACAAAACCCGCATCCACGCTGTCGAAGGCCATACCAGTATTCGTGGAGGCGTACCACTTATTGTCAGGATCACCTGGTTTCGGAAAGATGGTCAAAAGTTCTCCGGTATAAACCATATAAGTTATATTAACCCGTTCATCGACTTTAATAATATCTTTATCAAATCGATTTCTTTCGGAAGGCTTTTTTGCGTACGCCTGATCAACATAACCGCTTAATTTATACTGGCTATGACTTCTCTCAATAAAATCATTGAAAGAGGCATATTTGCCACTGATCCCCAGCAATGACTTTACCTCGTCGTCTGACACTTTAATAAACGGGACAGCTTGCCAGAATACCTGGTTTGACAACATGCCGAGAAAAACCTGGTCTGAGTTCAGTCCAAGGTACTTTTCTTTCCGGTACACTTTTCTCAGGATTTCAGAAGTAAGTGAATTCATGGGCTTGATCCTGCCGTCCCGGTCCTGCACAAGCAACTTTCCGAATTGGGCGGCATGGCCGGGATCAATAGCAAGCTGGTTGGTGAAACCACTGTGATCCATCTGCTGGGCATTCAACATGGCAGGGGTTCCTGAAAGCATAAACAGCAATATCACTAAAGATGCTTTTTTTGCCTTATTTCCTATTTTGGAAGAAGACCGCGCCAACATCTGAAAACGGCTTCTTTTGCTGAAGAAGTTGAAAAACATGCCGGCGGTAAGGAAAAAATATCCGATATAGGTTACCATGGTTCCCCAATAATCTTCATTTACCGAAAGGATAGTCCCTTTTTCATCCTGGTCATAAGACGACTGGAAAAACCTGTATCCTCTATAGTTGAGTACATTGTTCATGAAGATCCGGTACGGAATATCCTCATCTGTCCTGGGGTCTATCACTGTGATCTCACTAACAAATGAAGAAGGGCTCATAGACCCGGGGTATCTTTCAAGTTGAAAATCCCGCAGGTAGAGAGAGAAAGGTATTTCTATTATCCTGGACCCATATTTCACAAAAAACTCCACACCGTCGATCGCAGCTACTGAAGCCTCTCCCAGAACTCCCTGTCCGCCAATGACAGTCAATTGATCTCTGGTATTGTTATATTCCACTTCAAAGATGACGGCATTTGCCGGATGCATATTTGCGTCGGGAGCAGCCGATACCAGTTTTGTTATTGCACTTTTATACAGCCCCCTGAAAACTACCTGATTCCCGTTCATGTTGTATAGTTTCATGAGTTGGATGGGATGCAACTTATGGCCGGGCAAGGTGTCGGTGGTTTGATCCCTCATGCTGATAAGAGTTACATCAAAGGGTGCGTTAAAATGGAATTCATCCTCAATAAAAAATAATTGGATAGCATCTTCTTCGGCTTCCTTTGAATGAAAATTAAAAATAAGGGAATCCGATTCAAAGCGCTCTCCGGGTTGTATAAAAGTATTTTTCGTGCCTGCAGCATCCATAGTAATGAAAGAAATCACCGGATTGCCTCCGGGCACCTCTTCAATTGTTTCGGCAGCATTTGGAATATATTCCACAAACCGGAGCCGGGCTTGTTTCTCTCCGAATTTTACAGTTTCCTCAAATTTGTTTTTTTTAAAAGATGAAAAAAGATACTGCTTGTCAAAATGATATTCTTTTCCCTGGTCTTTGACCTGAAGCTGAACATAGGTGTTGGAAGTGATGATCTTATTTGAGGACTCTCCTTCCCGGATCCTCATGTTACCTTCCATCCCAAAATACCTGGTAATGCCCGCTCCAAACAGCATGACTATAAATGCCAGGTGAAATAACAATGCGCTGTATTTTTTTTTCGCAAGTAATTTATATTTAAAGATGCTCCCTGTGAGGCTTATGGCTGTAATGATAAGCAATAACTCAAACCATACGGAATTGTAGATCAGTAGTTTGGCTGCCGTGGTACCGTAGTCATTTTCAATAAAAGTTGCAGTGCCTATGACTGCGGCAAAAAGGAGTAACATCGTCCCTCCGAATGTCATCGAAAAGATATAATCAAAGAATTTTTTCATCAATTATGATAGTCTTGTTAGCGTTAATTATAAAGGACCGCAAGATACTTCCCATACACACACTCACAACTTAATCCCCGTGGTGATGCAAGCTTTCTTCGATATAAGGATGGTTTTTTGCAATCAATGGAACTTTACTGAGTGAAATTGCTACTACCAGGGCAAATAAACCGATGAAACCAATGAAAGTGCCGGCTTCGATCAATCCGATATGAAGATGATGATAGGTACCCACGATCACCTGGTTGTATACATCGATCCACTGTCCGAACACCAGAATTATCCCAACCACGAATAAAACGGTTTTGTTTGTAGCCAGTTTGTTAGACATCAGAACCAGGAACGGTACCAGCCAGTTAATAGTCATTTCTAAGTAGAACAATGGTACAAACTCTCCCTTGGTTCGTGGCAGGTAATAAACCGTTTCTTCAGGGATATTGGCATACCAGATGAGTACATACTGTGAAAACCAGGTATATGTCCAGATAACACTAAGGATGAAAATATATCTTGAAAAATCTGCGAGATGATATTTATTGAGGAAAGGGTAATATCCAAATTTGTTCAGGATGAGTATTATAAGAAGGATAATTACTGTCCCGTGGTAGAATCCCATAACGAAGTTACGTACGGCAAATATGGTGCTGAACCAATGTACATCGATCGACATGATCCAGTCGAAAGTAGCTGCGGAGAATGTAAAGGCAAGTGAAAATACGTAAACTTTTGACCAGAATTCGCTCTTCTTAAAATAAACAAGTCCGCCATGAATATCCTCTTTCAGGGAAAATCTTCTCAACATCTGTGTCAGAAGGATCCAGACGGCAAAATAGAAAACATACCTGGCGATAAAAAATGGCATATTCAGATAGGGCGATTTATGGGCGATCAATGCATCATGTTCGGCTGCACCAGGGTGCGTCCAGTGAAAAAGATCATGCATGCCCCAGATAAGAATAGGTAACATCAACAGGAAAAGGACGGGATAGAATTTACTGATTGCCTGGGGTATCCGGACAAAACCGGCAGACCATCCCGACTGGGTAATATATTGCAGGGACCCGAAAAAAGTGGCACCCACAACAATAGCCAGAAAATAGTAATTGTTCACAAGGTAATTGGCCCATGTCTTGACAGGATCGTAAATAAATCCGAAGATCAATGTTATAATGCCAATCCCGATCATCCCGTAGGTAATATATTTGAATGCTGGAGAAATGGTCAGTTTTTTATCCATTGTCTGATGTTTTATATTGTTTAAGATGCCCTGCCGGCATATAATTTATTTCATGGCTAATGACCTCATATAATTTATGATAGCCCACCTGTTTTCGGACTTGATCTGGGCTCCGTGGGCGCCCATCAGGCCAGACAGCGACCCTGTGGTAACGATATGATAGAGCTCCCCGTCAGGCTTCCCCTGCACATATTTTTCTACGAGAGATGTCGGTTTCATAGGAAACTTCTTACTCGTATACAAATGGCCGTCACCCTTACCTTTCTTTCCGTGACACAACATACAATAGATGTCATACTGTGCTTTTCCGGTAGCCAGTGTCTCAGCGTTCACAGGCACAGGGTTAACAAGCTCTTTTCCCGCAGCTATCTGATCCGTGTAAGACTTTGCTTTATATGGATAGGGCGTATATCCGCGCGGGATAGTCCCTTTAACCGGAATCCTCATGGTCAGACTGTCGGAAAATACATGGCTGACCGTATATGCATCAGAGGGTTCTGAGTAGCACATGTCAGGCATGAAAACGTATCCGGGGTGATGCCTGTCGTGTTTACATGATGTTAACGTCATCGTTAAAAGGATCAATCCTGTGATGGCAATATTGAAGGCTTTTCTTATCATGACAGATATTGTTAATCGTTTTCTTCTTCTATGTAATTATCAGGTTCAGGCTTTTCGTTTATTTCCACTGCTCCGCTATCCTTCAAGAGCTTGTTGATCTTATCAATATCCTGACTGCTTAATGAAGGATCTTTTTCAATGACAATGGCGAATTTATCATCCATTGTCCTGGGATCGATCATCACAACTTTTTTTCCGGGCCATAGCTTCTGCCGGATGAAAAAGGTCATGAATGTGAGTATGGTGGCAACAAAGATAGTGGCCACAAACATAATGATGATAAACGAAACGGAATTCAGGGGTTTACCACCAAACTTCAGCGGATAATTCACCACAGAGGTCCAATAGAGAAAAGCAAATGTTATGACTACCCCGATCACACCATAAATAAATGTCAAAGTAGGAAGCCTGGTTTTCAGGTTCAGGATATCCCATATATGGTGGAGTGGAATAGGAGAAAAGACATTCTTTATACTGATGTCATTTTCTTTTATTTTTTTGACCGCATCAGTAAAGATGTCAGGATCATCATAAATACCTATTATATTAATTTTTTCCATGGTCATCATTTTTTAGGATGCTTGTTGGTTTCAAAATTCCTTTGATTTCACTGATGGCGATCATTGGAATATAACGGAAGAACAGCAATATTCCCAAGGCAAAGATGCCGAGCGTGCCAATGAAAATAGACACCTCCACAAAAGTTGCCGAATAGCTTGCCCACATGGCAGGAAGAAAATCTTTCGACAAGGAGGTGACGACAATTACATATCGTTCGAACCACATGCCGATATTGATAAAGATGGATATGATAAAGACCAGCAGTATACTACTCCTGATCTTTTTGAACCAGAACAACTGGGGAATAAAGGCGTTACAGGTGATCATTGTCCAGAAGGCGAATGTATATTCTCCCGTCACCCTGTTTTTCATAAAGGTGAACATTTCGTAATCACCGCCTGAATACCATGCAACGAAAAGTTCTGTGGTATAAGCTGTTCCCATAATAAGACTAATAAACACCAGGATCCTTGCGATGGCATCCAGGTGAGACCTGGTGACATAATCTTCATATTTAAATACCTTTCTTACGATGATCATCAATGTAAGTACCATACCGAAGCCTGAGAAGATAGCGCCTATAACGAAGTAGGGCGGAAAAATGGTAGTATGCCAACCCGGCACGATGGAGGTGGCAAAGTCCATGGATACGATGGAGTGGACGGCGATTACCAGAGGGGCCGCCAGGCCACCGAGGAGCAATGAGGCCGTTTCGAACCTCAGCCATCCTTTGGCAGTACCCACCCAGCCAAAGCTGAGAAAGCCATACACAGATTTTTTAATCCTGGATGTTGCGCGCTCACGGATCAGTGCAAAATCGGGGATCATGCCAACATACCAGAACACAGCGGAGGCCATTAAATAGGTACTGATTGCCACCACATCCCAAAAGAGCGGTGAGTTGAAGTTAACCCAAAGCGGACCCCTGGTGTTCCAGTATGGGAAAACAAAAATTGCATCCCATATCCTGCCCATGTGCAGCATCGGGAACATACCGGCGCAAATAACAGCCACCACCGTCATAGCTTCTGCAGCCCGGTTGATGGAAGATCTCCATTTCTGCCTGAGTATCAACAGAAAAATAGAGAAAGCTGTACCAGCGTGCCCGATCCCGATCCACCAGACAAAGTTGATAATACCAAAGCCCCAGGCAACATTATTATTGACACCCCAGGTGCCGATGCCCGTGTCAATCGTTACATAGATGCCCCATAAACCCAATCCTATCATCATCAGGGTGATGAATATCGCAAAATACCACCACATTGGTGGCGATTTTGCTTCGAGGGGCCTCAGGATGTCGTCTGAAACCTGTGCGCAGGTTTTATTGCCTTTGACAAGTACGCCTCTTATGTCAATATTATACATATTTTAATATTGTTTAATTGTATTATTATCTTGTTGACTCATTGCCTATTCGTGTACCTCGTCACCATCTTTATAGTAGTCACTGTAATAGCCCATATAACCTTCATAGTTACGGTGCTTTTCATTTGGGTCCTTATTTCTGATCTTCGTGATATAATTGACAGAAGGCAGGGTATGTATCTGTTCAAGCAATTGATAGGTTCTGGGGTTTTCCAGGACTTTCGAGATTTCACTGTCAGGATCATTCATGTCTCCAAATATAATGGCATTTCCCGGGCAGGATTGCTGACACGCCATTTTTATCTCTCCTTCCCGAAGTGGCCTGCCTTCCCGTTTAGCTTCCAGTTTCTTTTCCTGGATCCGTTGTACGCACAGTGAACATTTTTCTACCACGCCCCGGGAACGGACAGTAACATCCGGGTTCAGCACCAGTTTTTCCTGCTCGTTATCAAAATTGTAAGGGAACTCAGGGTTGTCAGTATATTCATACCAGTTGAACCTCCTCACTTTATACGGGCAGTTATTCATGCAGTAACGGGTACCAATACAGCGGTTATATGCCATCTGGTTAAGTCCTTCATTACTGTGAGGAGTGGCAGCAACCGGACAAACATTCTCGCAGGGTGCGTTATCACAATGCTGGCACATCACCGGGATCCGCGTAACTTCAGGGTTATCTGCATCTTCAGAATAATAGCGGTCGATACGCATCCAGTGCATGATCCTCCTGTTCTTAACTTCTTCTTTGCCAATAACAGCTACATTATTCTCCGCCTGGCAGCTGATAACACAATTGGCGCAGCCAATGCAAGCGTTCAGGTTGACAGCCATGCCCCAGTGATACCCGTCAAACTCGGGTATGCTATATAGTGTAAGGTTCTGCTTCGCTACGTTGGCATGCATCTCGTTGCCTGACTTCGGGTTTTTGAGGAATTCTGTGAGCGTGGTTTCCCTGACAATGGCCCGGTGTTCCATGGTGTGATGTACTTGCGTCCTGGCCAGGGGGTACGTTTTTTCGGTTTTTTCAAGCCTTACAAATGTTCCGCCAAATTTCCGCAAGCCGTTCTTTTTATCCATTAAATGAAATACATTCTTACCAATCCCGTCTCCTACCTTACCGGCGCTTGTCCTTCCGTAACCTACAGCAATTGCAATGGTTCCGGAAGCTTGTCCGGGCTGAATAAGAACCGGTAATTCAACGCTTCCGTTAATGGAAACAACATCTTCATCCTGCAGCTCGTGTTCTTCGGCATATTTTGGGGGAACACATACATAATTATCCCAGGTTGCTGTTGTTATAGTATCAGGAAGCTCTTGCAGCCAGGGGTTATTGGCGTGTTTTCCGGTTCCAATGGCGATTTTTTCGTACAGGACCAACTCCAGTTTACCGGAACTGCCGTTGCTGGCCGCTTTCAATCCAACAGTTTTGAATTCCGGTTGTTCTACCGGGCCGGCGGGTATTTCGAAAACACCATCATGGACTGATTTATTCCAGAATTTTATAAATGATACTGTGGATTCCTGCATCGGAAAAATGTTTGTTTCCCAGTAGCGTTGCATGTATTCCAGGAAATCAGGGTCACTGCCTGTCCATGTCAGGAGAGTACCCTGTACCTGGCGGGTATCAAAGATCTTTTGTATGGCCGGTTGCACCATGCTGAAATAGTTTTTCTTCGGCTCAGCATCATTCCATGATTCCAGGTAATGGTTATCCGGACACACATAGCCAACCTTTGAAGCAGTTTCATCGAGCCTGTCGGAAAATGAAACTGTGAGTTCTGTTTTCTTCATTCCTGCCAGGAACTTATCCGCATCGGGATAGTCGTAGAGAGGATTAACATTATAAAACAACAGGGCGCCTACCTGGCCTTTGTGCATCTCATCCACCAGCTTTTCCATTTCATTATCAGTGCCCTGGCGCAGGAAAGAGGGTGTGTTCAGATCAATGGTTTGCCCGTAGTTTCCCAACAGGTAATTAATGGCATTAACAGTTGTTTGAATACCCGGATCATTGGTTCCTGATACAACTAATGATTTGCCTTTGTTTTTAAGTAATTCTTTAGCGAGGGATTTGATCTCTACAGGTGAGGCTGCAACCTTATAAGTGGCTGCTCCCGATGACTTCGCTATTTCGTTGTGGAGGTTCAGGAGGATAATGCCTTCTTCAGAAGGTTTGATAGACACACGATAATCGGCGTTACTACCCGTTAATGACAGATAAGATTCATATTGAATATGCTTTGACATGGTTTCTTGCCCATGCAACAGGTCCCTGCCTTTTACATATTGTTTGGTAAATTCGACCGGCGACAACCAGTTTCCCTGAAAGTCGGCATTGAACCCAACGATCAGGTCAGCATTATCAAACCGGTATGAAGGAATAGCTTTTACTCCGAAATTAGCTTCATTGGCCGTTAACATAGCAGAAGCCGATGCGGTGTCATAGACCACCCATGCGGTGGTTGGGTATTTTTCAATGAATTCGTTGATCACAGACCGGGTGGAAGGGCTGATCACAGTGGTGCTCAACAATACTATCTTTTTACCTTCTGCAGCCAACTTTTCAAGTTGGGCAGGCACTTCTCTGTCTATTACCTCCCATGAACTGGTACTGTTGTCTTTCAAAGGACTTTGTAGTCTCGCTATATCATAAAGGCTCAGTACGGAGGCCTGCACCCTGGCCTGGGTGCCACCCCTGGTAATGGATGACAACTCATTTCCTTCGATCTTGATGGGCCTTCCTTCACGGGTTTTAACCAGTATGCTATTATAATCATGACCGTCGAAAAATGTGGAGGCATAATAATTGGCGATCCCGGGAACAATTTCTTCAGGTTGATGTAAATAGGGAATAGCTTTTCTGACAGGCATCTCACAACTGTTGGCCAGGGCAGCATAGCCAACCGTGAACCCCAACATCTTCAAAAAATCTCTGCGGCTGTGGTTTCCTGACTTTTCTTCTTCAGAAAGGCCCTCAACTGAAAACTCAGGCAATGGCTCCCGTTTAGGGTCAGGCTCAGGATGAGATTCAGATTTCAAAATATCTTTGTATTCTTCAATACTTTGCCAGTATTTTTTCATGCTTTATATTGTTTAATAAGGCTATTCTTATTTCAGCTTATTAAGTTCAGCGGATCAGTAATGACATTTCTGACAATCATCACCCCCTATGTTACTCACGGTAACCTGGTTGATATCCCCCGATCTTAGTTCTTCATGGAGCTTTGTATACCTTGAATAAAAATCATTATCGATAAACTGTACTGCTTTAATTCTGTGACACTCAATACACCATCCCATACTAAGATCTCCAATTTGTTGGACGCGGTCTACAGAAGTTAAATCTCCATGACACTCTTCGCATTCAAGTTTTCCGACAGCCACATGTTGGGCATGGCTGAAGTAGACATGGTCGGGCAGGTAGTAAACTTTGACCCATTGGATTGGCATTCCGGTTTCAAGAGAGGCATAGATTTTGGCAATTTCTTCCTTTCCGGTATAGGGCCCCTCTTTGATAAGATTATGGCAGTTCATGCATAACTGCACCGGAGGAATACCGGCGTACTTACTTTCATCCACTGTAAAATGGCAGTAATTACAATCAATCAGGTTATCTCCTGCATGGATCTTATGTGAAAACTGAATGGGTTGGTCAGGCTCGTAGTAAGTCGCTCTTCCTGAGCTAATTGCTTCAGTAACAATGACTTCTGTAATGATAGCGCCGGAGATAAGAATGATCAATATGTGGATAAACCTCGTCTTAACTATTTTTGTAATGAAAAGATCAATGAGGGAGAGCGCTATTATAATCGCAGAGATGATGAAAGAGATCCTGAGATTGGCAAAAGGATACGCTGTCTCTTCCATAAAAACATATTCTCCTTCAACTTCAGGAGCTTCAGCAACGGCAACTGTCTCAACTGGTTTGGGAGCTTTGTCAAAGTTCTCGATGTAATCCAACAGGATATTCATTTGCTCATCACTATAATTGTTTGGAGGCATCGGAATGCTGTTATATTCCTGAAAGACTTTCACGGCATACTCATCACCTGACTGGACGACGGCCTGGGAGTTATTAATGAATGAGGCAAGCCAATCACGGTCAAGCCTCTCTGTTACACCTTTCAGGTCAGGACCAATCAGTTTTCCTTTGCCAATGGAATGACATGCAGAACATATCTGGAATAGCTTCTTGCCATCGTCCTGGGCCTGCAGGTTGATGCCTGTGAAGAAAATGAAAATAATAAATGATGAAATGATCTTTGTTGAAAAGCTTTTCAGTAATGAGGAGCGTAAAAATATCAACATATAAATATATTTTAATGCGTTGGTTTGAAAATAAAAAAGTCTAATTTGGTCTCATTCTAATAATATCAAGCCAAGTATAAAATGACGGTGTCAATAAAGGCTGGGGCTTATGAAAATGTTTAAAATAAACATGTTAAGAGAAAATTACTCCAATTAAACCTTAGCCTTAGCTTTCTTCTTAGCGTTGACATAACACTAATGGCAAATTCCGGAAAATGAATTTCCATAAGAATTTGAATGGATAAAAGTAGAAAAATAATTAAAACTGAAAGGTACTATAAGAAAAAAAGTAAGCGTTCACAGGTTAAGAGTTCACCGTTCAGGGTTACCTTTCTTTCGTTGACTTTGTTCATAGCCTAATAAATACTTTATGAAACCTCGAATGGCAGCGCGGGTACGTCCGGCATGATCATACACATCCTGAAACTCAGCATTTGATATGTATTGCTGATCCAACGCCACGTAAAGCTCACGAATCAACTGTTCAAATTTCTAAACCCCGAACTTATGAACCTCTGAACCTGTGAACGGTTTAGAAAAAAATTACCAACTGCCACCAGCGCCGCCACCCCCAAAGCTTCCGCCACCAAACCCGCTAAAACCTCCTCCGAAACCACCTGAGCCCGAGTTAAAACTGTTCCAGGAGCCACTTTGCCCGTGACGACTCATGGTTGACCCAAGCCACAGTGCTGTCCAAAACGGCAGTTGTTGACCGCCTGTTGAATAATATTTTCTGGAATTTCTCCTCATTAACATGAAGATGATAATTATAACAACCAATGGGACAATCATACCGGTCCACGAACTTCCGGAATTAGCAGCGTACTCATCTGCCGTAAACTCCCCGGTGGAGAGTGCCATGATCACATCGGTGCCCCTGTCAAGGCCGGTGAAATAATCATTGTTTTTGAAATAGGGGATCATTTCCTGATCGATGATCCTTTTGGTGAGGGCATCCGGCACGGCGCCTTCCAGGCCATACCCGACACTGATCCTGACCTGTCCGCTTTCATTGCCTCTTTTGGGTTTTATCAGGATCAATATGCCATTGTCTTTGCCTTTCCTGCCAACGCCCCATTTTTCACCGAGGCGGTCAGCGTATACTTCTTTGTTAAGACCATTCAGAGATTTTATGATCACAACCGCAATTTGGTTGGAAGTAGTATCATTGAATGCAAGCAGTTTTTGCTCCAGGTGATTTATCTCAGAACGGTTCAGAACGCCGGCATAATCCACCACAAGTCTTGGGGGTATGGGCTGATCCGGCAGCTCCTGTGCAAAAGATGACAAACTCAAAAAAAAGAAAATGCTTACTAAGAGGGAGTTGATGTGTTTGGTGAGAGGCATTGTTTTAGGTGGTTATGTTCTTTTTTGTTTTCCATTCTTCCATTCTTCCCCGAAAGAGATTTCATCCGGAAGTTCATTTATATCGCCTGTCTGGTAAGGATAATGCTTTTTCAATTTTGTCCCTACAAGAGTGATCCCGTCAACCAGCCCTTTTGTGAATTCGCCATCCCTGAAATTGTCACGCAGGATTTTCCTGATATCATCCCAGAAATCATCCGTAACAACTTTATTGATCCCTTTATCACCCAAAATGGCAAATTTCCTGTCTTTCACGGCGAGATAAAACAATACGCCATTTCTACGTTCGGTCTTATGGATATTCAGCTCTTTGAATAAATACGATGCCCTGTCGAAGATATCTCCCGTACAGGTGTTTTCAATGTGAACCCTGATCTCTCCTGAGGTGTCGAGTTCTGCATTCAAGATAGCCTGTTGTATATCTTTTTTCTGGCCGGGCGTAAAAAAATTACGGGCTGTTGTACTCATAGTTTCTTTGTTAAAACTTAACCTCAGGAGCTTTCTCCGCTCCCTCTTCAGCATGGAAGTATGGTTTCTCATCAAAGCCATATAAATTGGCAAAGATGACCTGCGGGAATTTCTTGATATAAGTATTGTATTCCCTGGTTTGCACGTTGAATTTTTGCCGTTCCACTGCGATCCTGTTTTCCGTACCTTCAAGTTGTGCCTGTAATTCTAGAAAGTTCTGGTTGGCTTTCAATTCAGGGTACCTTTCAACCACCACCATCAATCGTGACAGGGCTGAGCTCAGGCCATCCTGGGCATTCTGGAACTGTTGAAAAGTTTCCGGTGTCAGTTGTGATGCGTCAATATTGACAGATGTTGCTTTGGACCTCGCTTCTATCACATCCGTTAGGGTTTGTTTCTCAAAATCGGCATAGCCTTTCACTGTACTGACCAGGTTCGGGATCAGGTCGGCCCGTCGCTGATAAACATTTTCTACCTGTGCCCATCGCTCGGAAACGCCTTCATTGAGTGTTACCATTTGGTTGTAATATCCTTTCACCAGCCCATACAGCAGAAACACTATTAGGATGATAATTGCAATGATGATCCAGTTTTTCTTCATATTGTTAACTTTTTCTTTATTAATTGTATGTAGCTATAAGCTCATAGCTTGCAGCTTTATTACAACAAAGGTAAAGCAAAGTGCTGAGTTATGCGAAAAAAACATTGCGAAACATTGCGAAACATTGCGGAGAACATTGCGTTCATTGCGGTTGAAGAGTTAAACCGCAGAGTAACGCAATACCGATAGCTATCGGTAGCGCAAAGTGCCGTAGAGTAAAACATCGCGAAACATTGCGGAGAACATCGCGTACATTGCGGTTAAAGAGTTAAACCACTCCGGACTTCCGACTCCGGACTTGCCTTTAGGTCCTTAGAGATTGATCAGGACAGCACATCCACGCTTCGCCGTATAAAATCAGTCAGCTTTTCTCCTTTCAGGAGGTTTTGAGATAGCAATGCCAGATCGTAGAGTTGTTTAATTAGTTGATCCTGGTTTTTATCTTCTTTCTCATTAAGGATCCTAATTACCAGGTCATTGTTGGTATTGACAATTAGGTTGAACTGTTCAGGCAAGTTGTTCATGCCCATCATACCACCTCCACCGAGTGCTGACATCTCTTTCATTCGTCTCATGAATTCAGGCTGAATGATCGTGAATGGCAGCTCTTTTTCACTCAGGTTCTCGAAAGTTACGGTGAACTTTGCCGTATCGATATTTCTTTCAATAACCGGTTTCATTTCTTCTTTCTGCTTGTCGTCCAGTTTCGAAGGAGCTTCATCTTCCATTCCGATCAGCTTATCGACGGTATCCGAGTCAATCCGCCTGAACATGGTATCGGTGAATTTTTGTTCCAGTGTGTTCAGGTAATGGTTATCGAGGATGCCATCCATCAGCAATACATCATAACCTCTTTCTGTAGCAGCCCGGATAAAGGAGTGCTGTTCTTCGAGGTTACTGGCATACAGGTAAATAAGCTTTTTATCCTTATCCTTCTGCGTTTTTTCGACATGTTTCTTGTATTCTTTGAAAGTGAAATACTTGCCTTCGGTGTTTTTGAGCAGGGCAAATTTCTCAGCTCTTTCGTAAAATTTTTCCTCTGAGATCATACCGTATTCAATAAACACTTTGATATCATCCCATTTTTCTTCAAAGCTCTTCCTGTCTTTTTTGAATAGTTCTTCCAGCTTGTCGGCTACTTTTCGCATGATATAACCGGATATCTTCTTAACACTGGCATCGCTTTGCAGGAACGACCTGGAAACGTTCAGTGGAATATCGGGAGAATCGATCACACCATGCAGCAATGTCAGGAAATCAGGTACGATACTCTCCACGGAGTCTGTGATAAAAACCTGGTTGCTATAGAGTTGGATCTTGTCTTTCTGGACTTCCACATTCTTTTTGAGCCTCGGAAAGTAAAGGATACCTGTAAGGTTGAAAGGGTAATCTACATTCAGGTGAATGTGGAATATAGGTTCATCGAAAGAATATGGATAAAGCTCCCGGTAGAACTTCTTATAATCTTCATCTGTGCAATCTGAGGGTTTCTTTTTCCATAACGGATCGGTGTTGTTGATGATCCGTGGCTTCTCAATTTCAATCTGTTTCGGGTTCCCATCTTTATCTTTTTCTCCTTCTACTGTTTCCCATACTTTTTCTGTGCCGAATTGTATAGGGACCGGCAGGAACCTGGAATATTTCTTGAGCATTTCCAGGATGCGGTGTTCTTCCAGGAATTCTTTAGAATCATCGTCCATAAAAAGCACTACATCGGTACCCCTGTCTTTCCGGTCAATTTCCGTAATGACATAATCCGGGCTGCCGTCGCATTCCCACTTAACCGCTTTAGTACTGCCCCCACGTTTATAAGTCTTGGTGAAGATCTCAACTTTTTCAGATACCATGAAAGAGGAGTAGAACTCAAGCCCAAAATGGCCAATAATGGCATTCTGTTCAGCTTCACTTTTGGTCTTGAATTTTTTTACGAAATCCTCGGCGCTGGAAAAGGCGATCTGGTTGATATATTTATCAACTTCTTCCGCGGTCATGCCTAAGCCCCTGTCTTTAACGGTAAGTGTTTTGGCCTTTTTATCCAGTTCAATATGGATGGTCAGATCGCCCAGTTCACCGTTGAATTTCCCCATAGATGCAAGCGTCTTCAATTTCTGTGTTGCATCCACCGCATTCGATATCAGTTCCCTGAGAAAGATCTCGTGATCTGAATAGAGGAATTTCTTAATGATTGGAAAAATGTTTTCTGTCTCTATGTTTATCTTCCCTTTTTGCATAATCAATAAATTTTATGTTTTTAGATGATTGACAAATCCCATACCAAGTGAGTTGTGCTGACAAAATGGCGGGGAAAAATGGAATGATGGAAAAATGACTAACTCCGTCCTTTAGGGCGGAGAAAAAATAAGTCTATAACCGGGCTTTAGCCCAAAACTTATAATGCTATGTCCTATGAAAGAATTTGGTTACACTGTGCTTGGGGTGCTAAAAGTATAGTTTCGAAAAGATTAAGGGCTAAAGCCCGAAATTCCTGATACCCTTATCCCCGGCATGAATGCCGGGGTTAGTCAATTATGATTTCAACCCTTAGGGTCACAGATTATGGTTTACCGCTATTATTTTTAATCCGTATATTTGTTTTTTAGCTGTAATGGTGTTCATTATAGTTCCATTTAAGAAATAAGTATTAACATGAGAAAGATATTGTTCTTAACCTTGGTACTCACACATATATGCCTGTTTGCTCAAATCGAATTCACAGGAAATCTTATTCAATATGTAAAGCCCCTGGTGGGAACAAAGAATATGGGACACACTTATCCAGGCGCCACAGTACCATTTGGGATGGTACAGCTTAGCCCGGAAACAGATACTATCGGTTATGAAAAGGATGGGAAATATAACCGGGATGTTTATAAGTATTGCTCTGGCTACCAGTATGATGATCCCACCATCGTTGGTTTTAGCCATACACATTTCAGTGGTACAGGTCATTCCGACCTGGGCGATTTCTTAATTATGCCAACAGTTGGAAAGTTGCAATTAAACCCCGGAACAGCGGGTAATCCGGATCGTGGATATCGTTCTAATTTTTCCCATAAAAATGAGACAGCTGAACCGGCATATTATAAGGTAGAGTTAGACGATTATAACATCCTGGTCGAGCTATCAGCCACTAACCGGGTGGGCTTTCACCAATATACTTTTCCGAAAACAGATGAGGCTCATATTATCCTCGATCTGATATCCGGCATCTACAATTATGATGATAAAAACATATGGACTTTTGTCAGGGTGGAGAATGACACTCTGATAACCGGGTTCAGACAAACAAATGGATGGGCAAGAACAAGAACGGTATATTTTGCCATGGTTTTTTCGAAACCTTTCTATCAATATGGTCACTTAAAGCTTGATAATAATGTTTACAAAGGTTTCTGGAGGAAATTTGATGAGCGTAAAAACTTTCCTGAAATGGCCGGTAAGCAGATCAGGGCCTATTTTGATTTTAAAACTGAGGAAGGCGGGAAAATAAAGATCAAGTTTGCTCTTTCCCCGGTTAGCACGGTTGGAGCGTTAAAGAATTTGAATGCTGAAATCCCGCATTGGGATTTTGACAGGGTCAAATATGAAAGCCAAAAACTATGGGACACAGAGCTGGGCAAAATAATTATCGAAGCAAACAACCGGATAGAAAAGGAAACATTTTATACTGCATTGTATCATTCGTTTCTAAGCCCGGTTACCTATATGGATGTTGATGGCGCGTACCGGGGATTGGATTTGAACACCCATTACGCGAATAATTTCAATAACTATACAATCTTCTCTCTTTGGGATACTTATCGGGCATTACACCCGCTCTTTAATATCATCCAACGAGAGAGAAATGCGGATATGGTACAGTCCATGCTATCACATTACTACCAGAGTGTTCACCAGATGTTACCCGTATGGTCTCATTACGCTAACGAAAATTGGTGTATGATTGGCTACCACAGCGTTTCGGTTATTGCAGATGCTTGTGTGAAAGGCAACCTGAAGCCTGACATGGATAAAGCCCTGGAAGCCTGTGTAAACACTGCCAAAAACAAATACTATGACGGCCTGTTATATTATATGCAACTTGGCTATGTACCGGAAGATAAAAACTCGTCTTCTGTTTCGAAAACCCTGGAGTATGCTTATGATGACTGGTGTATTGCTCAAATTGCACAAAAATCAGACAAACCCGGAGTGTATGATGAATTCATCACCCGGTCTCAGAATTTTAACAATGTATATGATTCAACAATAGGTTTCATGAGGCCAAAGCTGGCAAATGGGAAATGGAAAACGGATTTTAATACATTGAGCACCCATGGGCAGGGCTTTATTGAAGGAAATGCCTGGAATTACAGCCTGTATGTTCCACATCAAATCAATCAAATGATTGAAATGATGGGTGGCCGGGTGAAATTTTCTTCTCATCTTGATTCCTTGTTTACTATGCACATTTCCGATGAATATTTTGAAGAAACAGAAGATATTACCCGTGATGGGATTATCGGGAATTATGTCCACGGCAATGAGCCCGGGCATCATATCCCTTACTTATACAACTGGACAGGTCAGGCATGGAAAACACAGGATCGTGTCCGTATGATCATGGAGACAATGTATTCCAATTCTCCGGATGGATTATGCGGTAATGACGATGCCGGCCAGATGTCGGCCTGGTATATTTTCAGCGCATTGGGGTTTTATCCGGTTTGCCCCGGGTCAGACTGGTATGCTATTGGAAGCCCGGTTGTAAAATCGGCAATCATTCATTTGGAAAGTGGGAAAAACTTAAGGATTGAAGCAAAAAACCAGGGCCATGAAAATGTGTATATCCAAAAAGTGTTTGTAAATGGTCAGGAGTTAAACCGTAACTATTTACTTCACTCCGAGATTGTTAATGGAGGAAATGTCACATTTTACATGGGCCCTGAACCAAATAGGGAGTGGGGTAGCATGGCCCCGCGATGATGAAGTAACGGTCATCATTATCCTCTTTAAATAGCTTTAGGCACTCTTTACTTTAACTCACGTTAAGTACTGATTAGCTATCTCAGACTTTATCTCGCTATAATAAACTTCCCCTTCGCTAAAATTTTCCTCTCATTACGAAGGACAACTATGTAAAGGCCTGAAGAAAATGAAGAAATATTAATGGTGTGTTGGTTTTGTCTATCAGGAATTCTGATCTTTTTCACAAGGATGCCAAAAGAATTATATACATATATCAGGGCTTCCTTGTTTGAATTCTGTTCAACATAAGAAAAGGTAACTAATTCACTTCCCGGATTAGGATAGAACCTGATGTTATTCTCATATTCTTCTTTTGTAGGTATCTCTTCAATATCAACAAAGAGGCTGCAATTTAAATCGACAGTATCAGAGGTGATTGGATAAGGACAAAGGCTATCGTAGGTGAAGGGTTGAGTGTAAAGGGTATCATCTTGAAGATCAGAATTTAATTTCCATAAATAGATGTCCCAATTATTATCAACGACATAATTATCAGCTACAAGGATCTTACTATCATAAGTTTGTATTATCTGTTTGGGAACTTTATATTCCTCTAATAATAATCTTTTTCTTAATGTGTTCCCTATAGTGTCTGTTATAATAATCTCGCTATATCCATGGTCTACAGGAATTGCTATATCTGACCAGCATATACCTACTGCTATATTGCTATCATTAAGTTTATAAATACCAGATGCACTTCCTCGTTCAATAGTATCTCCAAGTAAATAATATTTTGATAAAGCTTGACCGTTGCTATCAAATGTAAATATAGTAGGCGTTAATGGTCTGTTATTGCCAGAACACATTGCAGTTGAATAAAACAAACCTGAGTCTTGTTCAATGACCTGGTGTGCTTTTCCAGTATTATTTCCCCATTTTAAATCCCATATTTGGCTTCCATCCTGATCAGTTAATATCCAAAAAGGAACCATTCCAGGATAATAACATCTTCCAGATACTAAATAGTTACTATCAGATGTTAAAGTGAGAAACCGTCCTTCTTCATTATAAATTAAAGAATCTTCTTGTGCTAAATGCTCAATCCATATTGGCTCACCAGTGTTATCCATTTTTACCAGGCTGATTCGGATGTTTTCTAAGTCTCCTCCATAATACTGTAGCATTCCTATATAGCTGCCATCAGCTAATTGTAATATACCTGTTCCATAATTATTACCTGGTGATCTGAATACTCTACACCATTCAATTTCACCGCAAAAATTAAATTTAATGAATAATGCATCGTATTCAGCCTGGTTTTCATATTTACTTGTAGCGCCACAAATAATCAAACCATTATCATTAGTTAATTCTGAGCCCGTAAACCCATTCAAATAATTTCCATCTCCAAACTTCTTATTCCATAACATTGAACCGTTGATATCTGTTTTTATTAGCCAGCTATATTCAGGTATACCATTATAATCATAAGTATATCCAACAATAAAATATCCTTTATCATAATTTTCTTTGATATCTCTCACAAGAGAATGAAATGAATCTCCATATATCTTAGGCCATTCTTGTCCAATAGTAATATTGGATGTGATTACTATAAATAACAATAATATATATACTGCTTTAAGCATAATTTTGATTTTATCTGACTTATTAACAGGCAGGTACCATAATAGCCCCTCCTTATCGCTAAATTATTAATGCCTGCCTTATTTAACATTTCGTTCCTACGGAACTTTATTCCTTATTACTGTTTTTATTTCTACCCATATTTTGTTCCTAACGGAACAGAACAGAAGCGTTTTTATTTATTGCAAAGTTAGTTTCTCTTCATCATTCAAATTTCATTAAAAGTATAAAATATTAAGGAAAGACCATTAATGACCTTCCTTTAAAACAGGATACTAACCTTTTCCGTTTTTCGAAAGTCCCGGTAGGGACTACATATTGGTAGATAATAAATTCCGTTGTTAACTCCACACAAAACCACGTAAGTGGTTTAATAATAATAACCGCAGGCGCAGCCTGTGGGATACAACAATCGCAAATCTCTCAACGCCGAAGGTGTTGAATTACAATGCCCACCTAAATGATAATAAAAATATTTTTATTTTTGTTTTGGATCGGTATTCTTAAATCAATTTTTTTGCAGTTTTGAGCTGCGTCAGGAATTATTAATTGATAAAAACATAAAAACCAGCGAATAACCATGGCACTAAAAGAATATGGCTTATTAAAGGGCATCGTAGTTGGAAAAAGAAAGGCAACTGCAAAAAGCCCACATTACCAGATAAGAGTTCTAACTGATAATGGAATAGAATACAGGATTGCGGTAAATGTGAAATCAAAGAAGCACCCATCTGAAGTTACCTATTTCATTGATGATGATTTTCATCATGAAATTATCGAGAAGATAAAAAACGCAAATTTTGACCCTGGCTTTTATGAGATCGAGAACAAACCCAACAGTTTGGCGCTTGATTATATCCGGTATAATCTTTTTAAAGAAGATGCCCTGATCCCCCTGCCTTTTGATGTATCAGGCCCGAATAATGATTTGAATGATTTTATAGACCATTTTATAGTGAAAGCCAAAAAGGAAAAGGCTGTACTGTATGCATTTGGTGAACCATGGGGCCCCACGGATAAAAAGGATACAATATTTAAATTCTTCCCGTCAAGAGGCATTCACGACATTCATATGAACCAGGGAAACGCAGAACCTTTTACCAAAAATGACGGTGTCTGGCAAGACGGAGGCCTTTTATTGCATTTTGAAAGTTCTGATAAATGGCTGGCTTACTTCACTGCTTTTCAGTCGCAGTCAATGCATACCGATGACACTACCGGAAACAGATTGGAAGTTGTAACTACCCGCTTACAAGATGTTGTGATCTTTGCAGCGCTGGTAAATCCTGAGGGAGATGAATTGACGAAAGAACAGGTGTATTTGTTAAACTTGTCCGGAGATCAGATCAATTTGGATAATTGGTCTATCCTGGATAAAACCAAGCAAAAAGAGATGATTGACGGGACAATCCGGGCTTTTGGCACCAAAACAATCAATCTTTCCAATGCAAGATTGAGTAATAAAGGCGGAATTATTACATTGCTCGACGAGAACGGGGTAAAAGTGGATGGCGTCAGTTATTCAAAAGCCCAGGCAAGGAAGGAAAACTATTTGGTGAAATTCTGAAAACTCCTGTACTCTTCATCTGTGTTGATGTTAACCAGGATGCTTCCATCTTGCACTTCAACTGTTTTTTTAATACTTCCTTTCAAAAAGTCCCTGAAATTTAAATCATGTTCTTTTTCAGCAATGATATTTTTTATCACCATTTCTGACAGCAAGACCGGATGACCTCCCCGGTCGTTGAAGACCGGAACAACATAAGCGGCATCCTCTATTTTATCAAGCATAGATTTTAGCGCCCCGTGAATGACAAACGGATTGTCAACATTGTGAATAAATGCCAGGTTGGATTTATCTAAGCGCTTCAATCCTGTTTTGATGGAGTAAAACCTTTCCCATTCGGGATGATGGTTGGTGACAATTCTTGTATTATGGGATAAGCTGACTGGATTTTGTTTCAGAAATAATGCCCCTTCCTCATTTAAGACCACCACAATCTGTGTGCAGCCAAAAACAGTGTATTCATTTACGATCTTCTCAAGGAAACTGGTATTCTCGTTAAACTTCAAGGCAAATTTCGGGACGCCCATCCGGATCGATTTTCCGGCTGCCAGGATAACTGCTGAATAATTTTTATCTGTTTTTTGAGTCTTGGTCATGTCATTGCAAAAATAGGAGGAAAAGAACATTCTTTTTATTAAATTTGGTAATTATTTAGCTGTAACGTATATTTCATCAGTGTTAAATAAATCACTTAAATAGAATATCTAAATCCTAAACAATACCAAATGACAAAAGCACAAAATTCAAAACCGTGTGTTCTGTAGGAAATCCTTTGTTCTGAACATTTGGTTATTTGAGTTTTGAATTTGTTTTCCCGATACCTATCGGGATTAGGATTTGGTGCTTAGGATTTATTAAAGATAACATTTG
>DAOWEV010000209.1 GCA_030638325.1 Bacteroidales bacterium | reverse complement strand
CAACGCCACGTAAAGCTCACGAATCAACTGTTCAAATTTCTAAACCCCGAACTTATGAACCTCTGAACCTGTGAACGGTTACCATTTCTCCCAGAACTGGTAATAATTAAACCACTGCAAGGGGTACTTACGGATAATCTTTTCCAGTTGCCGTGCATAATCCGACAGGATTGGCCGGAGGGCCTTGCTGTCTATTCGCCTCTGGCCTGTAGTTTCATAAACCCTCGCCGGGGTGGCATAGAAATGGTAATGAGTTTTTGATTCTTTCATGGCGAAGACAAAGGATACCGGGGCATTGAATTTGGCAGCGAGGTAGAAAGGCCCTTCCGGGAAATGGGCCTGCCATCCCAGAAAATTGCATACCAGGCTTTTAGATCCTTCAACGAACCTGTCTCCATGGATAGCAACGAGCTCTTTATTCTGCAATGCATTCCTGATCTCAATGAGATGCGACAGGTCATTCCTGAGCAGGATGACTTTGACATGCTTTTTGGTCATCACTTCTTCGAGGTAGTGTTTGATTTTCTCATGTTCTTCATCAAACATCACAATGTTGAAGCAAGTGTCCAGTCTCTGCAGGAGGTTTCCGGCCACTTCCCAGTTCCCGACATGGGCACTGATCAGCAATCCCCCGTTTTTCATATCTCTCAGGTATTCTTCACCCTCAAAATCATAGGTAAACTTATTGCTGAAGCCCGCCAGTACGGCCACTTTATCAACGAGGACCTGGCCAAAAACATAATAATTCCTGTAAATGCTCAGGATGGATTTGGATTTGCTGTAATGCAGGATTTTCCTGAAATAGAAATGAATATGTTTATTGGATTTTCGGGAAAAAAGCAAATAATAGAAAGCAACTATGCGAAGCATCAGGTAAGCGCCCCCAAGACCAAAATATTTAATTCCAAAAATAAATATCCGGTGCCCCAGGAGCCCTCCGCGGGTTTTTCCTTTCCATCCCGACATTCATCAGTTCTTAGAGGCAATGCGGTTCATGATGTGGTCATAGAATTCATTGAGAGTCTTGATATTGCCCATTTCTTCTCCATTCAGGCGGAACCCGAATGTTTGCTCAATAATCACAACAATATCCACAAAATCCAGGCTATCGATCCCAATCTCCTTCCAGGTTGCATGCGAACTCAGCAATTCTTCTTCTATTTCGAACTCATCAACAAGAAAACCGTTAACTGTTTCAATGATTTCTGGTCTTTCCATGATCTCTTTTCTCTTTATCCAACCATCGGTATTATCAGGACTACAAAGATAATAATAATTACTTTATTTTTTTAATAATCAGGGAAGAATTTGTACCGCCGAAACCGAAAGCGTTAGAAAGGAAATTATCGAATTTTTTTGTCATGGTTTTATTGGAAATATTGAGTTTAGCTGAATATTCGTCCGGGTTTTCAAAATTGATGTTGGGGGCGATAAAATCATGTTGCATCATCAACATGGAGTAGACCACTTCACTGGCGCCTCCCATCCACATTTCATGGCCTGTCATAGATTTGGTAGCACTGATGGGAGGATTGGCATCGCCAAAAACCTGGTAAATAGCCTCGGCCTCCTTAGCATCCCCAACAGGTGTAGAAGTAGCATGAGCATTGATATGTCCGATCTCTGAAACCTTGATCCCGGCATCTTTCAATGCCATCTCCATGGATTTTACAGGGCCCTCGATATTAGGAACAGAGATATGGTCTCCGTTGGATGAGAAGCCGTAGCCTGTAACCTCTGCCAGAATAGGAGCACCCCGTTTCATAGCAGATTCGTAGCTTTCCAGGATAAGCGTAGCAGCTCCGCCACTTGGCACGAGCCCGTCACGATCCCGGTCAAAGGGGCGGGAAGCTTTTGCCGGTTCAGAATTTCTTGATGAAAAAGCCCCCAGCGCATCGAAGTTTCCCATGGATTCTTTATTGATCTCCTGGCCGCCGCCCGTGATGATGCAATCCTGTAACCCATATCTGATCATAAGATATCCCATGCCAATAGCGTGGGAACCACTGGCACAAGCGCTGCTTACAGTAAAGTTGATACCTTTCAGTTTGAAGATCACTGAAAGGTTCATGGATATGGTCGAATTCATCGTCTGGAATATAGATCCCGAACCTATCATGGCAGTATCTTTTTTCTCGCGCATCAGGTCGATGGCTTCGATGACCGGAACAGATGAGCTGTCGTTGCCGTAAAGGATCCCGGCTTCTGCTTTATTAAGATAATCCTGATCCAGGTCTGCAATCTTCAAAGCTTCCAGGGTAGCGAGATAGGCATACTCCCCCTGTTCCGCCAGGCCAACACGAGCGCGGCGATCCAACAGGCCTTTCAATATGGGGCGTTCGATGATGCCGGTAAGTCCGCAACTGTAACCGAATTCTTTACGTTCAGGGTCAAACCCAATGCCTGACTTCCCCGAATATAAGGCATCGCGTACCTCATCAAGGTTTTTTCCTATAGTCGAATATATCCCTATTCCTGTAATTACAACCCGGTGCATTCTTTAATTTGAATTAGAAATCTACCCTTTTTGATGGTAGTTATGTTCTTTTTTCCATTCTTCCATTCTTCCATTCTTCCATTCTTCCAGCATTCCATCATTCCATTCTCCAGCGCCAAATATATATATTTTTAAGTATATAAACCCCCATTCACAGAAATCACTTCTCCGGTAATGTAAGAAGCCTTTTCAGAGGCAAGGAAGGCGACTGCTTCGGCAACCTCTTCCGGTTCTCCAAAACGGTTTGCCGGGATCAGCCGGCGGTGTTCCTTTTCATCCAGGTCCTGTGTCATATCGGTACGTATGAAACCCGGAGCTACCGCATTTACCGTTACTTTTTTCCGGGCAATCTCCTGGGCCAGTGCCTTGGTAGCTCCAATGACTCCCGCCTTGGCTGCAGAATAATTTGTTTGTCCCGGAAGCCCTTTGATACCTGATAAAGAGACGATGTTCACGATCCTGCCATATTTTTTTACCAGCATATCTTTTAAAACCATCCTGGTGACATTGAAAAAACTGTCGAGATTGGTATTAAGTACATCTTTCCATTCCGGCCTTTCCATCCATATCAAAAGATTATCTTTTCTGATCCCGGCGTTATTCACCAGGACTTCAATATACCCTTCCTGATGTTCTTCAATCCATTTTCCCAATACGTCTTCCACTTCTTTGAAATCTGCCACATCGAATTTAAGGAGTGCTGCAGTTCCGCCCTGTTCCCGTATTTTATTAAGGGTGATCCCAGCCTCCTCTTCGTTGGTTTTGTAATTGATCAGAATATGATATTCCATTTCAGCGAGCCGCAGGCAAACAGCTCTCCCAATACCCCTTGATCCTCCTGTTACCAGCGCGTATTTCATAGGTTGTCAGGTGTTTTAATGATCAATTCGTTATCAAAGAGATAGTCCTTTATCTTTTCAATGTCCGGATATCTGACATCGTCATCTGTAAACACGGGGACTTCCTTCCTGAGCGCATCGTAAACGCCCCGTGAGAAAGACGAAAGCTTGTCCTTGTATCCCAGGTAATCCACCGCCTGTATAACCGCCAGCATTTGAATGGCCGCTACCTCAAAAGTGTTTTTAATGACCTTATGAGTCAGTAGAGCAGCATTGGTTCCCATGCTTACTATATCCTGGTTGTCATTATTGGTTGGAATGCTGTGAACATACATAGGGTTCGACAGTGTCTGGTTTTCCGCAACCGTTGATGTGGCAGTAAACTGCACCCCCTGCAAACCCAGGTTCAGTCCGAGCACGCCGAGATTAACAAAAGGAGGCAAAATATTATTGAGCTTATCATTCATCAGGAAATTCATTTGCCGTTCCATCAGCATAGAGAGCCTGGTAACAGCTATCTTGAGCTTATCCATCTCCAATGAAACATAATCCCCGTGGAAATTCCCACCATGATAAACATTTTTACTTTTATGATCGATTATTGGATTGTCATTTACTGAATTGATCTCATCCAATACAATTTTCTCTGAATTATTAATGGTGTCTTCAACAGGGCCAAGGATCTGTGTGATGCAACGAATAGAATAATATTCCTGGATTTTCCTGGTAAAAATCTTATCCCCGTTAATGCCGTAAAAAAGATCATCTTCCCGCTTGCGTACCAGGCGACTGTCTGAGAGGATATACTGTAGTTTTGCTGTAATACTGGCTTGGCCTGTATGAAGTTTAACTCGGTTAAGTTCGAGTGAGTAATGATCGTCATATGTTTCAACGATCTCATTTAGCAATGCCGATGCAGCAACAGCCCAATTAAGCAATTGTCTGGCGCGAATCACATTACAAACTCCAATGCCCGACATGACGCTGGTGCCGTTAATCAAGGCAAGGGCTTCACGGATCCTTATCCTGAAAGGTTTTAATCCATGAAGCTTGAAGATATCGGCTGTCGGTTTTTCCTCTCCCCGGAAAGTAACCTTACCTTCACCGATCAGGGTTAAAGCCAGGTGTGCCAGTTGCACCAGGTCACCACTGGCCCCGACTCCCCCATGCTGTGGGATCAGGGGTAAAATATCTTTATTGATCAGCTCTGATAATAAAATAGTTACCTCCGGATGGATCCCGGAATATCCTCTCATAAGTGTATTCAGGCGTGCTGTCAGGATAAATCTTATGAAATTGTCAGGCAGTTTGCTGCCGGATCCGGCCGCATGGCTGCGTATAAGATTGTATTGTAACGCCTCCCTGTCCTTATCTTCAACTTTATACTGCGACATCGGGCCCAAACCGGTGTTGATGCCGTAAATGATCTTATCCTTCACAAAAGCTTTCAGAAAATCAAAATTCTCCTGAACATTCTCAAGAGATTCCATATCAAGACTTACCTGTTCTCTTCCAAGCAGGATCTTTTGAAAATCGTTTATTTCGAGCTGTCTGCCTCCTATTACTATCATCCGTTCCTGTTTATCATCGGTTGCATATACTGAATTTTCATTCTCTGGCAAGTCATTTAAAATGATTTGCAAAAGTAATTATATTTTTTTTACCCGTTTGCGGCAGATTTGCCTGGCCAAACAAATTTTTTCAATTTATGCGGGCAACCTTTTACACGAACCCATGTCTTATTACCAGAAATCATCAAATATCTTTTGTATTTTTGTTAAATCTTTAAAATTAATTAATTATGAAAAAAAATCTATTGATCTTCCTGCTGGGCTTTATGTTCTCCATGGCAGGGATTTCACAAGACTTAGACCTTACGGTTTCAGGTTATGTCTTTGACCTGAGCAACAATTATCCTGATCCCGTTGCAGGTCAGACAGTGACCATTGTGATCGACAGCACTATTAGCGGATTCTCATACCAAAACGACGTAATTACCGACACTACCGGTTATTACATCGACATTATTTCATTGCCTGCCAATACCAACCAGGGAATGGTCAGTGAAATTACCTTTGATTCTTGCCTCGGTATTAATGTAGAGCAGACTCAAATGTTTTTCCCGGGCCCTGGAGGGATAATCAATGTCACGGCAGATTTTTGGTTGTGTGATAACACCCTTCCGGGTTGTGAAGCATTCTTTTTCTACTATCCGCTTGATTCCAATGCTTTTTTCACGCTGACATACCAGTTTGTGGATGTTTCATTCGGTAATCCGACACAATGGACCTGGGATTTCGGGGACGGCACTTCTTCCACCGAACAGAATCCGGTGCATACTTTCCCGGAAGATGGTTATTATATGGTATGCCTGACGATCATGGACGACTCCGGAACCTGCCAGGATACCTATTGCGAAGATGTTTATGCCGGAAACCCGGCTGGTGGCTGGGGTTGTGAGAACTTCTTCATTTATTATTATGTGACCAATACTATTCTTGATTTTGAAGGGTTTCTTCTGAACGGAGAGCAGGCCCTGTCATATGACTGGGATTTCGGAGATGGAACAACGGGCTCCGGCCAGTACATAACACACGAATTCATCCAGGGAGGCATGGCATTTTATACAGTATGCCTGACCACCATGGCCCTTGATTCAGTAGGAGATACATGTGTATATACTTCCTGCCAGGATGTATGGTTACAAAATCAATGGGATTGTATGGCCTTTTTCCGTTATTACCCCGACAGCGTGGACGAACTCAGTATTCATTTCATTGATTTGAGTTATACTCAGAATGGCAATCCACCTGATAGCTGGTTCTGGGAATTTGGTGACGGAACCTCTTCCACAGAGCAAAATCCCCTGCATCTCTATGCCGATACAGGCTTTTACGATGTCTGCCTGACTATCACCGACAGCGCCGGAAACTGTACAGACACTTATTGCGAAATGGTGCCCGTTGGTTATATGCCTCCACCGCCACCATTCCCATGCGGTAATTTCTTTGATTATGTACAGGATGATTCGCTTACCTTTACTTTCACCGGGGAGGTTTTCTGGAATGGCATGATTTATAACGGGAATTCCTCTTTCGACTGGGATTTTGGTGACGGCACCACAGGAACAGGACAGACAGTGACCCATACATTTCCGTCCGATTCCGCTTACTTCTATCTTGTTTGCCTGCACACTATCTCTGTTGATTCTGTTACCGGGGATACCTGCGATGCTTACTCTTGTCAGGAAGTATGGCTGAATAACAACTTGTTTGACTGCATGAGCTGGTTTGACTATTGTCCTGACAGTGGCCTGACCGTGGATTTCACTGGATATACAGTAAGCCAGTACCCCACTGATTATACCTGGGAATTCGGAGACAACACCACCGGAACAGGACAAAGCATTTCCCATACTTATACCGAAAGCGGATTCTATATGGTAACACTGGAAACTTATGATTCGACGGGCTGCTACTGGGTATCTACCATGGGGGTCTGGGTTGGCGATCCTGAATTCAATATTTTCGGGACTATTTACCTCTCTGACTCATTATTTGCCGATGTTGGCCTGGTACACCTGTTTACATTCGATACACTGTGGCAAAATTTGATTGAAGTTGAAACTACTTCTATCCTGGATAATGGGTATTATGAGTTCGACAGCATAGATCCGGAACCCTGCAGGATCTACTTCGTGCAGGCTGAACTAACCGATGGGTCAGCATATTTCGGACAATATGTACCAACCTACCACCTGAGCGCTCTCTATTGGGAAGAAGCATGGCCGGTTATCCCATTCATGTTCTGGCCGGCAGATGTTCACATGATCCCGGGTGGAAATTATAATTCTGGTCCTGGCAACATTTTCGGTACTATATCCGAATTGAATACCAGGGAACATATGGAAGATGTCCAAATCTTATTGCTCAACCAAAATAATGAGCCCCTGATATACCTGCGGTCTGACGAAAACGGACAATTTGATTTCTCCGATCTGGATTATGGCACCTATGTTATTTATGCCGAGATCGTCGGAATTAACACCATTCCGGCGGTGATCACGCTCTCCGAAGATGATCCTGATGTATCAATACAGATCATTGTAAAAGACGGTGAAGCATTTTTATCGGTACCTGATCATAATTCCATTCTGATCAGCGAACTCGGAGAAGTATATCCCAATCCTGTTTCAGACAATGCAAAGATCCGTGTTCACCTGGATGCTCCGGCAACGCTACAGGTCACGATCTTCAACCAGGTTGGCCAGTTGGTTTCAACTTCCACCGAATCATTAGGTTCAGGCGCCAATGAAGTCAGTTTAAACACTGCTCAGCTCAGGCCTGGAATTCATTTACTCAGGGTTACTACAACGGAAGGTGATGTCATCAGCAAACGCTTCATTAAACTCCAATAGCGTGTAATCCTTAATATATTTCAATCCCTGTTTTTAACAGTCCCGCATTTTGCGGGGCTGTTTTTTTTGTTCATATCACAAGTTGTCATCAGCCAGCCATTCCGCACAGGAAGTTTCGGTTTCACGTAAGCGTAGGCTGTGCAATATGAGTCCATGGGGTAGCAAGGCTTTTACCTGTCCTGCAAGGTCAACGATCATATTCTCGGTAGTGGGCTGATAAGGTGTGAATATAACCTTCTGATAATGCTTTACCAGTTGTTCTTTCAGTTCTTCGGGTGTTTCTTCATTTAATAGAAGAGCATGGTCGAGTTTATCGATGATATTGGATTTGATAATGGATTTGAGATCTTTAAAGTCGATTAGCATGCCGTTCTTCGGGGATTGATCATCATCCAGCGGAGTTCCTTTTACGGTGACTATCAGTGTATAGGTATGTCCGTGTATATTTTTACACAGTCCATCGTAACCCAGGAGGGCATGCGACATGGCAAAATTGAACTCTTTACTGATCCTGACAATACTCATATTGATAATCCTTAAAATGGTACTACTACTATTTTAGTGGAAATGCGCAAATACTTAAATGATTAAATGCTTAAATGGGTAAATGCTATTTATTGTTCCTACATTCAATCATTTTATCATTCAATCATTTTATCATTCAATCATTTTATCATTTAATCATTTAATCATTTTATCATTTTATCATTAATCCATTACCCATTATATTGGAAGTAGAACCCTTAAAATTAGCCTGCAAAATTAGAAGATTTTCAGGTATTGGATAAATATCACTAAAGTTACGGTTAAAATTAATAACCCGCCAGATATTTCAGCCCGTTTACCACTGTCGAATTTCCCGAGTTTTCCCATCCGGATCCCGATCAGGGACATAACAAATGTGACAAAGATCAGGAAACCGGCCTGGTACCATGCTCTAATCCCGATCAGCCCCAGGCTCAGACCGGTCATGAATGCGTTGATCCCGATAGCCAGCGAAAAAGCCGCCAGTATCTTTACGTTTTTGTCGGTATAGGTGCGGTATACGGCCGTTGACTTCCGCGACTCAAAGATCATTCGTAACCCGACAAAAGCCAGGATTGTTATACCGAGAGGATGGGCCATTGAACGAACATAATTTTCAAGAGAGATCCCTATGAGATAACCCAGTAAAAGCAGCCCCCCCTGGAACAATCCGAACATCAATCCCATAACCATGGATTCATTTATCTCCACGCAGCGATAAATGCTTGTATGAAGAGACACCGAAAAGGCTGTCGTTGAAAGGGCCAGGGCTATGATTAGATATACAATATACTCCAATTTTGAATTATTTATTATATGCGTTCATATGGATTTTATCCGGAATCCGCAATTACTAACCGATTGGTTCCAGCTCAACTGTAAAATGCCTCAGTATAGTTGCTTCATTAACGATTCTGAGTCCTCTTGTAATACTATCCCGGCGGTCGTAAATATTCTTCAGACAGGCAGCCGTATAATCCATATGATTTTTGGTATACACCCTGCGCGGGATAGTGAGGCGTAAAAGTTCCAGCTTCGGATACCGGTTTTCACGGGTCACAGGGTCCCGGTCGGCCATCAGTGTCCCAATCTCCACTGCCCTGACACCTCCTTCCAAATATAATTCCACAACCAGCTTCTGTGCCTGGAATTCTTCTCTCGGGACATTGGGCAAAAAACGTTGTGCATCCACAAAAATAGCATGTCCGCCGTATGGTTGTTGCATTGGGATGCCATATTCGTCAAGTTTTTTCCCCAGGTATCCGACCTGCCTGATACGGGAATCCAGGTAATCAAATTCTGTTCCCTCGTGCAAACCCTGTGCAAGTGCATTCATGTCTCTTCCCGACATTCCTCCATAGGTTATATATCCTTCAAACAGGATGTTGTAAACGCTGGCCTGTTTAAACAATTCTTCCTCCCGGAAAGCCAGGAAGCCCCCCATATTAACGATCGCATCTTTCTTGCTGCTCATGGTTACGGCATCGGCATAACTGAACATCTCCAGGACAATCTCATGGATGCTTTTGTCCTTATATGCCGCTTCCCGTGTTTTGATGAAATAGGCATTTTCTGCAAACCTGGCAGCATCGATAATTACCCTTACTCCGAATTTATCAGCAACAGACCTGACATCTTTTATATTTTGCAAAGAGACAGGCTGTCCGCCGGGAGTGTTACATGTTGCGGTAATAATGATCATCGGGATCTTTTCAACAGGATTTTTCTTTAAAACCCCGGCAAGCTTATCGATATCAATATTACCTTTAAAAGGATGATTTACAGAAGTATCATAAGCTTCATCAACGGTGCAGTCCACCGCTAAGGCCTTGCGGAATTCGATATGGCCCTTGGTGGTATCAAAATGAGAATTTCCGGGGACCAGGTCTCCTTCTTTAATTAGCACGGAGAACAAAACATTCTCAGCAGCCCTTCCCTGGTGTGTCGGCAGAAAATACTCAAACCCCATTATTTCCCGGATAGCATCTTTCATTTTATAATAGGAAGAAGCACCGGCGTAGCTTTCATCACCAAGCATCATTTCCGACCATTGTTTGTCACTCATAGCGCCGGTTCCCGAATCGGTGAGCAGGTCAATAAAAACCTGATTGCTCCGGAGGTTAAAAACATTATACCTGGCTTCTTTGATCCACTTTTCACGATCCCCCCGGGTGCTTTTGCGGAGCGATTCTACCATTTTTATCTTATAGCATTCAGCAAACGGAAGATTCATAGATAATTAAAGATTAAAAATTAATAAATTTGTGAAATAACCCGGATCCTGGTAAGTAGTTCTATTTCTTGATCAGGGACCGGGGAGATAAAAGTTGAATTCATCCCGCTCCTTGATATTCAAATAGATATGCTTTTTTGATATGAAAAACCCACAACTTTTCATTAATTGGTTGGAGATTAGGGGTTCAAAGATATAACATTTTTAGAGACTGTTTAAATTTTGTTTTTATCTCAGAAAAATTTGCAACCTTTATCACCAGATATTGTCATTAACATTGAAACACAAGATCAAACATTGACGGCGACTCAACTGGAAATACACAGGGAGATCATTGAAAGTAGTAAGCGCGGGCATGCACGGGCCCAGCATCAGCTTTACCGGCTTTATGCCAGGGCGATGTACAATATTTGCCTCCGCATGATGAACAACAAGGAAGAGGCAGAGGATATGCTGCAGGAATCTTTCAGTGAGGCTTTTTACAGGCTGGATTCTTTCCGGTATGAATCGAGTTTTGGGGCCTGGATAAAAAAGATAGTGATCCATAAGTGTATCAACGAATTAAAACGAAAAAAAACCAATTTCGAACTCTTTAAAGATATGACAACATTTGGCAACAGAGAAGCTGACCAGTGTGAACCACAGAAGGAATTAAGTGTGGAAAACGTTAAAAATGCCTTGCAGCAGTTGCCCAAAGGGAGCCGCCTGATCTTTTCCCTGTATCTTCTGGAAGGTTATGATCATCAGGAGATCGCGGGGATACTGGACATCAGCGAGTCAACTTCAAAATCGCAATATATGCGGGCAAAGCGGAAAATAAAAGAAATTCTAAATACACAGAACCATGAAAACTGATAAGCTTGAACAATTCATCATCGCTAACCGAAAAGAATTTGATACTTCCGAGCCTGATCCAGCCATCTGGGAAAGGATAGAAAAACGCAGACCAATCCTTTCCATTGGGTGGCAAGGGATTGCCTGGAGGGCAGCCGTGGTGGTGATGATCTTCGGATTGTCGTGGGTACTGAACGATATTACTGACAAGAAGAGCAACCAGCTTTTTTCAGGCGCATCCATTGAAATTGCTGCAGAAAAGTCGCCCATGATGGAAGCATTGTTCGAGGCTGAATTCTATTATTCATCACAGATCAACAATAAAAAAGAACTGATCATCCTCCTGACGCAGAACCGCCCTGAGATACTTCAGGAAATTGACCTTGAATTCGTTGAGCTGGATAAGATTTATGAGGAACTGAAGGAAGACCTCAAAGACAACGCCGACAACGAAGAGGTCATTGAAGCCATGATCCTGAATTACCGGCTCAAACTCGGGCTCCTGGAAGAAATGCTGAACCTGATAAAGCAATCTGACAATACTGAAAAAAATGACACCTATGAAAATAGCGAATTCCAGATTTAAATCCAGTTCAAAAAGACATTTATCTAAAATAGTCGGAAAAATTGCCACAGATTACACTGATTATCACAGATTTAATTTTTTAAAATCTGTGAATCTGTGGCTTTGTTTAGTTTTTACGACTTTTCGTAGTGGACTCAGATTTAAATTGTTGATACTTATTTGGCTGGTGTTTATTATCACCTCCCGGCAAGCATCGGCGCAAACATATGAGAAAAGTCGTACCCTCTCGGAATGTTTTGCCGTATCTGCTGAAACAGAAATACAGATCAGCAATAAATATGGCAATATTCATCTGATTCCCTGGGAAAAAGATTCTGTCAGGTTTGAAATAGAGCTGTCGGTAAAAGCAAGCAAGCAATCAAAAGTCGACAAGACTTACGACTATATCGATTTCCATTTTAAATCTACCAAATATTATGTAATCGCCCAGACCGTTTTTGAAGGAAAGAGCCAATTCTGGTCTGATGTGTCCGACCTGGCAAGCACTTTGTTTAGCAGTGGAACCTCAACGCAAATTAATTATACGGTGTACTTACCGATAAATAATGAGTTGAAGATCAATAATAAATTCGGGAATATCTATACCACTGATCATAGCTCGAAGGTTGATATTACCCTCTCAAACGGAGATCTGAAAGCACACTCTTTCACGGGTAGCACAAAGATCAGGATCAATTTCGGGAATGCCTACATCGATGAGATCAGTCAAGGCAATCTGTTCATCAATTATTCTGACCTGATTCTGGATAAAGGTGAAATACTCTCCATCGAAAGTAAGTCATCCAAAATTTACCTGACGGAGGTTACCGAATTAAAACTGAATTCAAAAAGAGATAAATATTACATCGACACGGTGCATGTTATTGAGGGTGAAACCTCTTTCTCGTATTGCAATCTCACTACAATATCTGAAAGCCTTGACTTAAAAATCCATTACGGCGATCTGATTGTGAAAAACCTGCCCGCCAGCCTCATTCATTTCATCATTCAGGCCAGCTATACTGATATTACTTTGCATCTCAATGAAAAGGAATATTATGATGTTGAGATCATCCGCAATGAAAAAACCCGGGTCAGTTACCTTACTGAGCTGCTGGTCAAAAAAGAAACGCCCATGAATGGGGAGGAAGAGCTCATTCAAGTTAGTTGTAAGATTGGCAAGATGAGTACAAAGGCCATTCCTTTGAAAATAAAATCCAACGCTGGAAAGATTCTGTTAAAGTAAACCGCCAACTTTATGCAACCTTTTTAAAATTATATTGTCATTAACAATACACTTTGGAAACTATTACCAGAGAAACTATGAAAACAATGAAATTTACATTAGTCATTTTATGTGCCGGTATTTTGATATTTTTTTCAGGATGTTACAAATCCCTGATAAAAATTGAAGGGAATCATAATGTTGTAACTGAAACCAGGACCATGCCACCCTTCAACAAAATATACAATGAAGGGGACTTTGATGTTTATATCATACAGGATTCTGTTTTCGAAGTCACGATTGAGGCAGAATCCAACCTGATCCCATATATCCGAACCATCGTAGGGGGTACCACATTGAGAATAGATACCCGGGACAACCTTAGAAATCACTTCCCGATGAAGCTCTTCATCAGGACACCGGATATAAATGTTGTCGAACTAAGTGGTTCAGGATTGATACGCGCTGATGAAATACATACCAACAGCCTGGAAGCAGGGATCTCCGGATCTGGAAATATTTACATGAATGCACAGGCAGAATTGATTTTGGTAAACATCAGTGGTTCCGGATCTGTCGATATGGGTGTTGAAGCAGAAACCCTGAATGTTAGCATCAGCGGTTCGGGAGACATGTATTTCTGGGGCGAAACCCATACCGGGAAACTGAATATCAGCGGATCAGGTTCAATAAAGGCTTATGAGCTGGTTCAGGATGATTGTTTTGCCAGGATTTCAGGCTCCGGAAGCATGTATATTCATGTCATTGATTACCTTGACGTAAACATTTCCGGAAGCGGATCGGTCTATTATACAGGAAATCCGGTCCTGGTCACAAAGATCACTGGTTCAGGCTCGGTGATCCGACCGTAATTTAATAACTTTGTCATCATATTGAACTTATAAAATAATTATTTAGCAATACTCTATTCATGTCTCTTTCGTCATTTGCTTCGCTGTCATTCTATTGTCATTTGCTCGCGTCATTCTATTGTCATTTGCTTCGTTCTCAATTGAATGACCATTGAATGACCATTGAATGACTTATTTATGACAAAATAAACTATTGTATACAAATTTATTAATCACCTACATTGTTACATTATAAATCCTAAAAAAAATGAAAACAAAAAGTTTTACTCTTACAATGATTGCATTTTTTCTGATCTCCATATCAGGCGTACTGGCCCAGGATGATATGAAAACCGTTTTTGGCGATTCTGACCACAAGATTGACCATGGAGGATACGGCGCCTTCACTATCGGTTATTCCCAGATTGATAAAAAAGATGCCCTGGTCATTGGTGGCCGCGCCGGATGGCTGATCGATCATCACTTCACACTGGGTATTGCCGGGTATGGTTTCTCCAATAACATATCCCACAAGACCTATGACAATTATGCCGACAATATGTCAATGGCCGGGGGTTATGGGGGCGTATTCCTGGAATATATCATTCTTCCAAATCACCCGGTTCATGTGGCAATACCCATTCTTTTTGGCGCGGGTGGGGCAACCACTTATGATGGAAATATATGGGATCAGCACAACTGGCAGCACTACGACTATTATTATGATGGGGATGCCTTCCTGGTTTTTGAGCCAGGTGTAGAGCTGGAATTAAATATCATTAAGTTCTTCCGCCTCGCATTTGGAGTAAAATATCGCCTCACCAATGGTATTAACCTCTCTTATACTTATTATCAGGACGGGGACTATAAAACAGTAAACGTTGACCCCAGAGCAATAGATGGGTTCAATTATAATATTTCCTTGAAGTTCGGATGGTTTTAAGCGGGATCCTGATTTTTTATTAATTTCGGCCTTCAATAACTAGAGGGCTTATGAAATATCTCTTCTTATGCTTGCTGATGTTTTCCATTATAACCGTCAGTGCCCAGTTTAATAAGCATTTTAAAAATAAAACCTGCCGGATCGATTATTATCACTCAGGTGATCATGACGATGAATATTATGTTCTGGAAAAGATCATCCGGGAACCGAAATGGAGCGGTTCAAAAGACAATCTTGTGGATACTTTTGATTTCGGCCAATACAAATTCATGGTGTATGATTCAGCTACCAATGAACTATTGTATTCCAGGGGATATTCAACGCTGTTTAATGAATACCAGGCCACGCAGGAAGCCAAAACGCAAGCTGGCAATTTTGCAGAAAGTATAGTGTTTCCATTTCCAAAAAAGATAGTCAGGGTAGACCTGTACAGCAGGAATAAAGATATGGAGTGGGAAAAGCAATACGAAGTTTTTGCAGACCCGAAAAACCGGGATATCAAACAAAAGGATAATCATTCCTATAAGAAATTTAAGATACATAAGTCGGGCAACCCCAACAAAAAATTCGACCTGGTCATTCTTCCGGAAGGATATACTGCAGATCAAATGGAAAAATTCCGTGAAGATGCAAGGCGATTTACCGGTTATCTGTTAAACACCGACCCTTATAAATTTTACAGTAACAAAATCAATGTCTGGGGTGTCATGGCTGCATCCGAAGAAGAAGGCACAGATCTCCCGGGTGACTCTGTCTGGAAAAATACCTTATTAAATTCTAATTTCTATACCTTCGGATCTGAAAGATACCTCACTACGGCTGATTATTTTACAGTCAGAGATGTGGCCTCCAATGCGCCCAATGACCAGATCTTTATCCTGGTAAATCATGAGAAATACGGCGGGGGTGGAATATATAATTTCTATTCCGTGGCAACCAGCGATAATGAAGCCTCGGATTTTCTCATGACCCATGAGTTCGGGCATGCTTTTGCAGGCCTCGGAGATGAATACTATACTTCCGATGTAGCTGTAGAAGACTTTTATAACCTGGATAAAGAACCCTGGGAACCCAACCTGACCTCCCTGGTTGATTTTGACAGCAAGTGGAAAGACATGCTGAAACCGGGAACTCCTGTTCCAACACCGGTTACAGATGAATATCAGGGTGAAGTCGGGGTTTTCGAAGGAGGTGGCTATGTGGCTGAAGGTATTTACCGGCCATACCTCGGTTGTACTATGAATGTGGTTAAGTTTGACAACTTCTGCCCGGTTTGTAAAAGGGCCATCAGAAGAATGATTGAGTTTTACAGTAAGTAACCCAAGCTAATTCAAATACTTTTTACTACTTTTGCGCCGTTAAATTTATAACAACTTAAGTTGTTTATTATCAATAATATATAAAATAGACTGTGATGTTAAAGAAATTGTCGGATCTGCATGCAATTGCTAAGAAGAAACCAATCAAAAGGCTGGTGTTAGCCGTAGCCCAGGATGATCATTCGTTGGAGGCTGTGAGCCGGGCTGCGAAGAAAAAATATATAGAGCCCATTTTAGTGGGGGATGCTGATAAGATCAGGGAAATAGCAGATAAACTTAAAAACGTTGATCTGTCTGCCTGCCATATTATCAATGAGCCTGATGTTGAGGAGGCAGTGGCAAAATCAGTAAAACTGGTTCATTATGGCGAAGCCGACATCCTTATGAAAGGCAATATTGGATCGTCCACCCTGCTGAAAGGCGTTCTTAACAAAGAATGGGGGCTCAGGAGAAACAGGGTAATATCACATATTGCACTTTTTGAGGTAGCAGCTTACCACCATAAATTAATCGCACTCACAGATGTGGCTATGAATATTGCCCCCGATCTGAATACCAAGGTGGGGATTCTTGATAATTCTGTTGAATTTCTGAGGAAACTCGGCATTGAGCAACCCAAAGTAGCGGTTCTGGGTGCCGTTGAACTGGTGAATGAAATGATGCCAGCCACCATGGATGCCGCCTTGCTTTCAAAAATGGCCGACCGCGGACAGATCAAAAACTGTATCATTGACGGCCCACTGGCATTTGACAATGCCATCAGTGCTGCCAGCGCCAAACATAAAGGAATCATCAGTAATGTAGCCGGTGACGCCGACTTGCTATTATTACCGGATATCGAAGCCGGGAATGTATTGTATAAGTCATTTATCTTTTTTGCCAATGCTAAAACCGCAGCTAACGTAATCGGGGCCAGTGCTCCCATCGTGCTGACTTCCCGGTCTGACAGTGAAGAATCGAAGCTGGATAGTATTGTGCTGGCAGTGGTGGTCAACTGACAATACGGTTGTAATGCAATGGAAATACAGTTGTAATTAAATAGAAATTCAATGGAAGATATTTTCATCATAGCTATAAATCCTGGTTCTACTTCCACAAAGATTGCTGTATTCAGGAACAATAAATCCATTTATGTGGAGAATATAAAGCACAGCACTGAGGACCTCGAGCCTTTTGAGAAGATCACCGACCAGTTTCAGTTTAGGAAAAATGTGATTCTGGAAAAGCTCAAAAATATTAATTTCGATCCAAAAAAAGTGAAGGTGATCATGGGCCGTGGAGGAATGGTCAGGCCTATTGAATCAGGTGTTTACAAAATAAACGATGCTATAAAAAAAGATCTGATCGATAGTCCGGTCGGGGAACACGCCTCCAACCTGGGAGGACTCATTGCCCAGAATCTGGCCGTTGAATTTCCAAATGCTGAAGCTTATATTACAGATCCCGTTGTAGTCGATGAGATGGATGAGATAGCCCGTGTGTCAGGCCATCCAATGTTTGAAAGAAAATCCATCTTTCATGCCCTGAACCAGAAAGCCACTGCCCGGCGTCATGCCAGGGTTGTTGGGAAGCCTTATAATGAACTGGCATTGATCGTTGTGCATCTCGGAGGCGGGATCAGCATCGGAGCCCATAAAAACGGCAGGGTCATTGATGTAAATCATGCTGTTGGCGGGGAAGGGCCTTTCTCTCCCGAAAGAGCCGGAACCGTACCTGTTACCGATCTGATTAAATTATGTTACAGTGACAGGTACACGCAAAAAGAGATCACTAAAATGCTCGTTGGAAAGGGTGGGCTGATAGCTTATCTTGGCACCAATGACGCTTATGAAGTAGAGCAAAGAGTTAAAAAAGGAGATACCGAAGCGGAGTTTATTTATGAAGCCATGGCATATCAGGTATCAAAAACCATCGGCGAGATGTCAACTGTGCTGAAAGGAGATGTCGATGGAATATTAATAACTGGCGGTATAGCCTATGACAAATGGTTTATTGACAAAATCCGGGAGCGGGTCGCCTGGATCGCAAAAATATTTATCTACCCTGGAGAGAATGAGATGGAAGCACTGGCTATGAACGGCCTGCGGGCTTTCCGGGGAGAAATAGAGATTCGGGAGTATCAGTAGGAATTTTAATTGTATCTTTGCCCACCTTATAAATAACTTACCCGGCGGGGTATATTTTTCACTAAAACTTGTAAAATGAAAAAAACTTTTCTCTCTATTGCCGTATTCTTCCTTGCAGGAATTTATGGATTCGGACAAGAATTTACTTACTCAGACAACTGGGATAACCCGGGATTCACGCTCAATCAGGCGAATGAACAGAAAGTTACGGTGAATTATTCGATCCATGAGTGGTCACTTATCGATCTTGCCGTCAACCGTGAGATGCTAAAAAAGATTGAATTACCCGGTCATTTTCTTCCTAATGATGAAGGAGCACCTGACCTGCCCGGCAAAGGACGTTTTATTGCAATTCCTCAGGAAGCGACAGCCCATCTGAATGTTCTTGCCTCCCGGGTGGAAACATTACAAAATATTAATATCTCCCCGGCTCCACGCATTCCGTTTACTACAGATGAAGGCCCCCTGGAATATTCCAAAGACCCTGATATCTGGAATGCGAATGCTTTTTATCCGGAAAATCCTGTGATTTTATCAGAAATACAGCAAATCAGGGGTGTTGACGTAGTGATGCTTGGCATCACACCTTATCAGTATAACCCTGTAACAAAAGAGTTAAAAATTTATCGTGACCTTCAGGTTGAAGTAACTTTTGAAGGAGGAAATGGCTATTTTGGGGAAGACCGTTTGCGCAACCGCTGGTGGGATCCCATCATGTCTGATCTGCTCCTGAATGCATCTTCTTTACCCGAAATCGAATATTCCACCGGCAATGGCACAAACCGTGATGTCGGCTGTGAATACCTCATCATCACACCCGATGATCCCGACTTCCTGGCCTGGGCAGATACGCTGAAGATTTTCAGGAACAAACAAGGTATCAGCACCGAAGTGGTAACTACAATTGAAATCGGCGGCAATACCGTTACTGCTATTGAATCATATGTAAACAATGCTTATAATACCTGGGATATCGTACCAGCAGCTATTTTATTGCTGGGAGATTACGGCTCAATGAATTCCACCATTATTGCTCCGATCTGGGACGGTTATTGTGCCTCCGATAATATCTATGCTGATGTCACCGGCAATTCCATGCCCGACATCGTCTTTTCCAGGATGACCGCCCAGAATGCGACACACCTGGAAACTATGGTAGGCAAGATCATCAGTTATGAAACCGACCCGCCAACCAATCCCGATTTTTATGATCATCCTATCACAGCCCTCGGCTGGCAGACTACACGCTGGTTCCAGATATGTATCGAAACAGTGGGAGGATATTTCAGAAACGAACTCGGAAAAAACCCTTTCAGGATCAATGAAATTTATGACGGCAACCCGGTAACCGATCCCTGGTCGACAGCGCCGAACACGGGCACAATCCTGAATTATTTCGGGACCAACGGCCTGGGATACCTGCCTGACAGCCCGACAGCCCTGGGCAACTGGAGTGGTGGAAACGCATCACAAGTCAACAATGCGATCAACGATGGAGCCTTTCTCCTGCTGCACCGTGACCATGGTGGGAAAACGGGATGGGGAGAGCCCAATTATGGCAACAGTAACCTCAGCGGATTGAGTAATCAAGACCTGACATTTGTATATTCCATAAATTGCCTGACCGGAAAATACAATTGGTCGGGTGAGTGTTTTGCCGAAGCATTTCACAGGCATCAGCAGGGAGCATTAGGTGTTGTTGCAGCTTCTGAAGTTTCCTATTCATTTGTAAATGATACCTATGTCTGGGGAGCGTTTGACAATATGTTCCCGGAATTCATGCCCGATTACGGCTCAACACCTGAGCCAAGAGGACTACTGCCAGGGTTTTCAAATGCTGCCGGTAAGTATTTCCTGCAGCAATCTTCCTGGCCTTATAACCAGAATAATAAAACAGTAACCTACAATCTCTTCCACCATCATGGAGGGGCGTTTTCAACTCTTTATTCAGAAGTTCCACAGAATCTTTTAGTCTTGCAAAGTGGGGTGATCCTGGGTGGATCGAATCTGTTCACCGTGCAGGCCGACTCAGGCTCGCTGATCGCCTTATCTGTTGACGGAGAGATCATCGGTGTTGGAAATGGCACCGGAATACCCGAAAATATCACTATTGAACCTCAGGTAGCGGGCACAACAGTTGACCTGGTCGTCACCAAAACAAACTATTTCAGGTATGAGGAAACTCTTATAGTCATCTCACCGGATGAGCCCTATGTGATCTATGACTCACATATACTGAATGATGAAAATGGCAATAATGATGGAAAAATGGATTATGCCGAATCGGAATTGCTTTCTGTTACAATGTATAATATTGGGAATGAGGATGCACAAAATGTTCAGACAATTATCCGGACCAATGATCCATTTATTGTATTTACAGACTCCACTGATGATTATGGCATGATCCCCGGAAATCAAACCGTCACAACTACTGACGGGTTCTCATTTGATGTGTCAGACACCATTCCCGATCAGCATATTGTTTTATTTCAGGTTGAAGCCACGGATGGCGACACATCATGGAATAGCAGTTTCACCATAATGGGTCACGCTCCTGTTATGGAATTTATTGAATTCACGATCAACGATGAAAATGGCAATGACAACGGGCGTATCGACCCGGGAGAAACCGCTGATGTGATCGTGTCGATTGCTAATAACGGTTCATCAGGCGCATTAAATGTGATGGGTGAACTGGTTTGTAATGACCCCTATATTAGTATAAATACAGGTGTTCAGGCATATGGCGACATGGCACCGGAAGCAGATGGGCAGCAGGCATTCAGTGTGACTGCCGATGCCGGCACCCCTGGTGGTTATATTCCTGAATTTGAAGTGTTTATCACTGCTGATCATAACATCAGCGGCTACGGGCTGTTTACAACAGTGATCGGTCAGTTTGCCGCCGTTGTCATTGACATGGATCCAAACTATCACTCTGGCCCGGCCATTATGGCAACATTTGAAGAGATAGACCTGATAGCTGAGTACACGACTGAATTTCCCACTGACCTGAAAGATTTCAAATCGGTTTTTATCTGCCTGGGAATCCATTATTCAAACCATATTCTTACAAATGATGAGGCTCAGATACTGGTTGACTACCTGGATGCGGGAGGGAGTCTTTACATGGAAGGAAAGACAACCTGGTATGATGATCCGCAAACAATACTGCAGCCAATGTTCAACATCTCTGTTGCTCCTGAGAGCTGGTTTGTCATTGAAAACATTTTTGGCGAAAATGGTACTTTTACAGAAGGAATGAATTTTGTGTTCGATGGTGTGAACCCTGTTAATAATTACCAAATGGATGCTGAAGATCCGGCTTATGTTATATTCCGCACACAGGAAATTGATTACGGATCTGCTGTTGTTTACGACGAAGGCAATTATAAGACCATTGGCTCTGCTACTGAGTTCGGCGGGCTTTTGGATGGAGACCCACCTTCAACAAAAGCAGATCTGATGTATGAATACCTGAATTTCTTCGGTGGTATCCTGACCGGGGTAGATGAGCCCGTTACCGATACTGATTCACCTGAAGTACATACATATCCAAATCCTTTCCGCTCGGAAATACGCATCCATTTTACAACTAACCAGAAGGCACATGCCTCATTGGATATTTATAACATCCACGGTCAGAAAGTGCATACTCTTTTCAATGGTCAGCTTACTGCCGGACAGCATGATTTCAAATGGACCGGCACCGATGAGTTGAATAATAAAGTCCGGGAAGGATTTTACTTTTACAGATTGAATATTGGAGACACATCTGTCAGTGGTAAAATACTGCTAATCAGGTAGGCAAGAAACTCATTATATTAATTTGTTAAAACCCCGGGTTTATCAATCCGGGTTTTTTTTACGGGTGGGCTAAATGCTCTGGTAAAATAGAATGAATCTAAAAAAGGGACTCCATCCT